>NZ_RCBY01000154.1 GCF_003838195.1 Okeania hirsuta | reverse complement strand
AATTTTGAACACCGTGTAGACGGTGGGGTATTAAACCCACAAAGAAAATGATAATTATCCATTATCAATTATCAATTATCAATTAATGAATTCTTCCTTCTGCTATATAATAATTTTGAGAAGTCAATTAAAAAATATATAAATATGTTCTATCGTCGTAGTCTTTTAGAAATTGCTGAATATATTTTTATTACTGCTTCTGTTGTAGGATTTTTGGCAAATTATATATTTGATAAACCAATTATTTATGCAGTAGGGTGTGTTTTGATTTCTCTGTTAATTAATTTAGTTAATCGACATAAATTAGCAGCACAAATTAAAGTAATTAAATTTGATACTGCTGGAAAACTAGAGCAATATCAAAAGTCAATTTACCAAATGATTTCTCAGTTACAAAATAGTATAACTTTTTTTGAATCTGCTGCTAAAAACTTAGAAAATAATCAGGAAGATATCAAGATTAAACCTTTGCTGGAAACTATGAAAAGTTTGTCTAATCGATTTGATATTCAGGAGCAAACTATTAAACTGTTACAAACAGAGCTAGAAATGATTTCTCAGCAGTTTAAACAACGACCAGAATTACAGCAAATTAATGATTTAACAAGTGTGATTATTGATTTACAGCAGTTTATTAAAAAATTGCCAGAGTGGAGCGACCTACGACAACATCAGTTTCAAAAGTTAGAAGAAAAAGTTAATCATGCTTTGCATAAACTTGAGGAAAGTATTGCAGAAAGAAAAAGAGAAACTGTTGAAGAAGGAAGAAGCGGTGCGACCGCGTTGGCGGCAGACGAAAGGAAATTCGCACCAAGAGAGGAATAATATCAAGTCCGGTTAAACAGTTATAGAATGGTTAACTCAGGAGGAGTCAACCCACCCCTAACCCCTCCCAGGAGGGGGAGTCAGGAGTCAGGAAGAGAGAGAATTACAAAGATGGGCCTACTTATGACGATTGGAGAATTTTTTTATGTGCAATTAACCGGATTTGATATAATTGATAATTTATAAATAATAATTTATTTTATTTTTAATTCTTACCAGATGTCTAATATCTCTAAAATAAAATAAGTAATTGCCAATAATCTTACAGATATTAAGACAGATATATAAGATAGTAAAATTATCATGGTCAATCAATTATTTTTTGACGACTTAACGTGCTTAACTAATAATCGAGCGATCGCTTCGAGTTGCTTATGATTAAAACTTTTAATAATTAATTTCACTAACTCTTTAGGTTCTTTTGGCAAAGTTACTTTTTTCTGTTCAGAAGCTGTTGCTATTTCCTTAAGGTCTTGACTTTCCACTATTTCCTGTACTTTTCCTGCTTGGATCAACTCACCTGCTTGATTAAGTTCTTTAATAATTACAGGAGCTAGAATTTGATAAGACAATTTAGAACTAACGATCGCCTGTCGAGAATATGTAACTAAACTCTTCCAAATTTCTGTATTTTCATCCAACTTCAACAAACCATTACAAACTTCTGTAAGCTGCTTTCTAGAGTCAGGAGAATCAGCCTGTTTAAACACCTCCAACATTTCTTTTAACTTACTTTTAACTTGTTGAGAAAAATTAGATTTAGATATTGTCTTCCCATTTCCACCAGCAGTAGATTGAGAAACAGTACCACCACTCACTAAAGTATTCAAATTAGTTTCTAATTCTGAAAAAATAGGCAAAGCATTATCAACAATTTCTTGTCCCTCTTCTTCCCTCAAACCATAAGGACCTTGGAGACGTTCTACTAAATCTTTGAGAGTATCATATCCTTTTAAAAATTGAGACTCTACTGTTTGGTCAATATCAACAGGATTTTCGCGGATTATTTTGAAACAATCTTCTAAACGGTGAGCTACCTTTTGTACACTGTGCATTCCTAACATAGCAGCCCCACCTTTGACAGAATGAGCTGCTCTAAACATATCATTAATAGTTTCAGAATCTGACATTGTAGACTTCAAATCTACCAACCCATTTTCTAGGGTAACTAAATGTTCTTCTGCTTCTAATATAAATAATTGTTTAATCCGATCATCTTGTTGTGTTGACACAATATTTCTCCTAAAAATTACAATTATTCATTACATTTACTGGAAGTTACTACTTCTATTCTAGCTTTTATAACTGGAGTTATAAAAGCATCTTAATGTAATTAACTACATCTAGTTTAATCCTTTTTTGACTGAAAGTTAGCAGATCATTTAATGTTAACTAGCTGTCAGTTATAAGCTTTGGTTGAAATCCCTGGCTTGTACAAGTAGGATAATTTAAGAAGGGTTAAAATTCCCTTTTCAAGTGCATTTCTCTCAGTTTCAGCTATTGATCACTCCCTGTTTGCCAAGCATTCCTTTGAGGAAATGCTGACTGTAGCAATTGCCGTTTGTGGAGCATTCCGGACCGAAACCCTTTTTAATTTTGCGCCTTACATTATCTCAAAAAGTTTGCTATATATCTTTAGTAATGAAGAGATGCGGAGATGGGGAGTGTGGGGAGTGGTCAGATGGTAATCAAACATAGCATTACTATTTAGAAATAGTATTAGTACAGATCAAAAGCTTAAAACTCAGACAACACAATATTTTTCCTTCTTCCCTCTTCCCCAACCAAGACCTTAATGGCCTAAATGGCAATTGTGCCAATATTTATAGGCAGCATAAGCCAAAGTAACCACACAAGTGACAATAGCAGATTCATCTGCCTCAAACTGAGGATGATGCAGAGGATAGTTAGGTTTGTCTTTGTGTCCCACTCCCAAACGAAACATCATACCTGGAACTTTCTTCAGATACATAGAAAAGTCTTCCGCACCTAGGGAAGGCTCAGGTAAAATACAAACCCGATCGCTGCCCCAAGCTTCCAAAGAAACTGACTCGACCAACTGAGTCAATGCTGGGTCATTTTGCACAGATGGTACTCCCTGACGATAATTTAGTTCATACTTAGCGCCATAAGAACCACAAATATTAGCCACAATATTTTCAATCCATGCAGGTAAAACTTTATGGGTATCTGGATGAAGCGATCGTACAGTTCCCCACATTTTTACTTGGTCAGATATCACATTTGGCGCTCGTCCGCCACTAATTTTACCAATTGTTAACACTACAGGTCTTAAAGGATTATGAGTTCTACTAATGGCCTGCTGTAAATTAGTAATTACTTGAGAAGCAATCCAAATCGCATCAATAGCTTCATGGGGACGGGCACCATGACCAGATTCCCCAATAATTGTCAATTCCAAATCATCAGCAGCAGCAGTTAGTACCCCGTGACGAATACCCACCGAACCCGCTGGAATAGTTGGGTAAACATGGACTCCTAAAATTCCCTGTACATCCTCAAGCGCCCCATCTTCAATCATCCAATTTGCACCTTGGGCAATTTCCTCTGCTGGTTGAAACAGAAACCGAACGTTACCTAGTAAGGGTTCTCCCAATTCAGATAATACCATTGCAGCTCCTAGTCCTACAGTTGTATGGACATCGTGACCACAAGCGTGCATAATGCCAGTATTACGGGAGGCAAAATCTAAATTAGTACATTCTTTAATCGGCAAAGCATCCATATCGGTACGAATAGCCAACCATTGATTATTACTATTAACTTTGAGTTCTCCCAGAACACCAGTTTTACCTATAGACTCTCGTACATGGAGACCACAGGAAGACAACACACCTGCAACATAAGCAGCCGTTTGGTACTCTTGGCCACTTAATTCTGGGTGAGAGTGAATATGACGACGAATTTCAATCATACGGGGGGCCAGGGTAGCTGTTAAATCTTTAATTTTAGTTAGCATAGATAATTTATATTTGTGTAGTATTTAGTCTATCTAAAGCACATTAAATGATGATAACAAAGGAAAATTATCCTTGGAAATTATTAAGCAATTAAGTTTTGCTGGAAATGGCGATCGCCCACCGTTGTATTATATGGGGAGCGATCTCTGAGTGTCTTTTGAATCCTACTTAACTTTGAGATAAATTTTTTTTATTTAGATAGGAGCGATCGCCAACCGTTTGTCTAAAACTAAAAAATAGCTGAATGCTAAATACTTATCTATTAACTTAAAAACTACTAAATTATTCAAGGAATCTGACTTTATTAATCATGGAAAAAATTTGGCAAAGTCTCATAAATATTACAATTCTAGATATACCAGCAATAAAAATATTTTTTATTGCTCTGGCTTTAATAGGAATATTAGGATTAAAAGAACTATTCAGCATAATATTAATTAAGCAAGTTGAGGCTTTAACTCGTAATACAAAAACTACCCTTGACGATCAATTAATTGCATCTGTTAAACAGCCGATAGGGTGGTTTATCTATATACTTGGATTGTGGATTCTACAATTAATATTAACTGATTCTATTTCTCCCCAATTAAATCAAATAGTCACAGGAATTATTAACTTAGCAATAGTAGGTAATGTTTCACTAATTATCTACCGTATCTCTCCGATATTAGGAGAATTTTTTAGTAATTTATCAGCTAAAACTGAGACTGAATTAGATGATATTATTAGCCCTTATCTTCCGATATTATTTAGGTTTACTGCTATCCTAATTTTTGGCTTAAAAGCAGGAGAATTATTACTAGGAACTTCTGTTACTGCAATCTTTGGTTTAGTCGGTGGCGCTGGTTTAACGCTAGGTTTATTATTTAAGGATGTTATTAGTGATTGGTTAGCTACAGTTGTAATTTACAGTGACAGCTTGTATCGTGAAAATGATTTGATTTTACTACCAAGTGGTGTTTTGGGGCAGGTTACGAAAATTGGTATTAGAAGTACAACAATTTATTTAAAGTTTAAGGGAGCTATCCAGAAAGTTCCTAACTCTAAAATGATTGATGGCAACATCAAAAATTTCTGCCAACAGCCAATTGAAAATCGGAAAGCAGCTATTGATTTATTCATTAAAATTGACGGAATTTCAGCTCAGAAAATAGCCGATATTAATGAGAAAATTCGACAAATCCCTAAATCAATTGACATTTTAGATAATTCTTGTCTGGTGAGATTTGATGGATTGGACAGAAATGCTCGCGTGATTAGAGTAATTGGATATACTAACAATTTAGATAAGTATTATAGCTCTTATGACCAATTGAATTTGGCAATTTTGGCTTTATTGGAGCAAGAGGGAATAGATTTATTTAATATTAATATTATTAGTGATACAGAAACTTATAAAAGTTGGCAGTCTAGTCAAAATTTAGGGATTGAACAAGGGAATAGAGAATATATAAATCCTATTTAAGTTGTAATATTTTCCTGGCAGCTAGGAGTCATATCAAGTTCGGTAGCATCGTTATTGTAAAGGTAAGGAAGAAGGAAGAAGGAAGAGGGAAGAAGTGAAGAGGGAAGAAGGCTTTAGTTATCTAGAATAGAAGACTTAAAAGTCCAAAAAACCTGAAATTTTTTGTAGATATTCACCCTTGGGTTTACACAAACGATACCAGCGGACATGATACCAGGAATCAGGAGTCAGGAGTCATAGTTTTCAATGTTTTCAACTCAGATTAACTATTAGAAAAAATATTACCGAATAATTAATCCAAACTTCAGTATGCTCAGGACTTACGCAGAGACTCTGCATATAGCGAGGGCGCCATTCGGAGCTTTGCGGAGCGCAAATGCCATTTGCTCCTACAGATGGTGGTTTAAAGGTCAATTTGCGTAAGTCCTGATGCTGATTTTAGAGAGGCTAATTTGACTGATGCTAGCCTCCAAAATGCTGATTTAATGTTGGCAAATTTACAAGGTGCAAAACTGACACGAGCTAATCTAAAACACGCTAATCTTCAAGATGCAAAATTTCAGGCAGCTCAGATGGTTAATGGAAATTTCCAAGGTGCAAACTTAACTTATGCAAATTTGGAAGGTGCTAATTTAGCAAATGCTGAGTTAAGCAACAGTCGTTTGACAGGAGCAATACTCAGAGGAGCTAATTTACAGGGAGCAATTTTAGAAAAAGCTGACTTTGAGAACGCAAATTTAGCAGGTGTTAATTTTAAGGGAGCACATTTAGAGGGTGCAAATTTTCAAGGAGCAGTAACTCCAAAGGAGGCAATATTGATACTAGGGCGAATCAAATACAAGCTAGTTCCTCCATCTCCTTTGGAGGAAATTTCACCTTGACAGCAGAGGGTAATATTTTTACTGAAAAAATACTGGCCTCATCTAACGAAAGTGGAAATGGAGGAAATATTAATATTCAAGCAGGAGGAAACATTGATACTACTATTGATCGCCTTGACTCTAGTTCTAGAGACCGAGATGCAGGGGAAATTACTCTCACAAGTGGAGGTAATATTTTCACAAGTAGTATAAATTCGGGGTTGCCCATTATGGAATGATATTGCCAAAAATTGGTTTAGATTTTGACTAAAAATAACCATTAATTAATCATTCTAGCAATTGATTAATCCACAATCCAATTCAATCAAAAATATCAAATCATTCGTCACTGTTCAACGCCATAAATTCAAATTCTGGTTCTTTTCTGGGTAGTGGGGGAGACATAACTCTAGATGCAGTTGATACTATTGATACTACTGGTGGGAGATTAAGTTCAGGTTCTGTTGGCACCAACTCTGGCAACTCAGATGATATTAATGTCGAAGCGGGAAGAAGATATCAATACTGAGGAAATTAATTCTAGTGGTGGAGAAAATACTGGGGACATAGAGGTTAGTAGCGATAATGGGGAGGTAAATACGGGAAATATTGAATCACTTGGTGACTCAGAAGACTCAGGTAATATTGATGTTAATGCGGAAGGGGATATAAGTACAGGTAATATTAGTTCTATTAGCAATAATAATACTGGAGATATTTCTGTTAATAGTCAAGAAGGTTCTGTGAATACAAATAATATTGAAACAATTGCCGAAGCTGGAAATTCTGGGGATATAAATATTGTAGCAATAGACGATATAAGTACAGGTAATATTAGTTCTATTGGCAATAATAATAGTGGAGATATTTCTGTTAATAGTCAGGCAAGTTCTGTTAATACAAATAATATTACGACTCAAGCAGAAACAGGTACTGCTGGTGACATTGATATTAGTGCTAGAAATAAAATACAGGTAATATTACTTCCACTGATCCTCAAGGAAGTGGCAATATTAATCTGACCACTGAAGTAGGTAAAATTAATACAGGTGAAGTCTTTACAGATACAGGAAAAATTAATCTTAATCAACCAAACAATAATATTAGTTCAGTAGTAGAAAATAATCCGATTTCTATAACTCCCAGTTCCACACCTTCAACTACTGCTACCGGATTTGATATCAATATTTAATCTCCTCATCCCCCTATATCCCTAGCTCCCCATTTCCCCATCCCCCGCTCTCCAAGACAAAACTCCACAACCTATGAGCCATTTCTAATTTACTACAAGACGGAAGATCTCGCCGACGACCTTCAGCATCCAGAAAAATTCCTTGATTTGTATCACTACCAAAACCAGCTTCCTCTCGGTCAATAGGGTTAGCAACAATAGCATCTAAATTTTTAACCTGCAACTTCTCCAACGCAGGTGCAACAATATCTCCAGTCTGTGCTGCAAACCCAATCAAATATTGCTGGCGCTGCTTTAACTGCCCTAACTCCGCCACAATATCCGGTACAAGTGTCAAAGGTAATAAATTTGGTAGCGATCGCTTTGGCAATTTCTCACTACTATACTCAACAGGTTTAACATCTGCTACTGCCGCACTCATCACAATTATATCTGCTTCAGTAAAATGAGATAACATTGCTTGTCGCATCTGAGCAGCACTCACTACCTCCACAGTTTTTATCCCTGATAACAGCAACTCTCCCGAAATACTATGAACCAAAGTAACACTTGCACCGCGATGCAATGCCGCCTTAGCTAAAGCTATACCCATCTTACCCGTAGAAGGGTTGCCAATATACCTCACAGGGTCTAAATGTTCTCGCGTTCCACCCGCGCTAATTAATATTCTCTTACCTACTAAATCTCTTTTGCCTGCTGTATATAACAAAGATTCTATATTTGTGATTATCTCTGTTGGTTCCGCCATTCGGCCTTGACCAACGCGATCGCAAGCTAATATTCCCATACTTGGATTCATACCATAATATCTTTTTTCTGTCAATATTTGTTGCCAATTTCGCTGTACTGTCTGTTGTTCCCACATATCAGTATTCATTGCCGGAGATAATAAAATTGGGCAACGAGAAGCCAGCACTGTATTAGTCAACAAATTATCTGCTAAACCGTATACTAATTTTGCCAAAGTATTTGCTGTGAGAGGAGCAATGACTATTATTTCTGCCCATTCACCCAACTGAATATGCAATGGACGTCCGTGAGTAGACTGCCAAAAATCTCGATCTGTATAAGCTGGATAACGACAGAGAGTGGATAAAGTTAGAGGTGTAATGAACTGTTGAGCAGAATCTGTCAAAATTGCTCGCACCTCGATACCAGATTTTACGAGAGTAGAAACTACTTCACAAATTTTATAAGCTGCTATACCACCACAAATACTGATTAAAACTCTTCTACCCATAATATTTTCTTGTCTTGAAAAGGAGAGGTAATTGTTAATTAATAATTGTTAATTGTTGAAATTCTAGATCGTTAAGTTGTGAAGAAGCAAATAATTAATTAATATAGTATTTTTGGCATTGGTGATTTGAGGTATGAAATAAGTAATTTAGGTAAATTAAGAGTCATTCTTTGAATAGCAAAATTAGATGTTGTCTTTACTTAATTGACCGAAAAACACTTTTCTTTCTCCTGACTCAGTTCTCCTGACTTCCCCTCCTGGGAGGGGTGGGGGTGGGTTGACTCCTAAGTAATTAAAATTAATATCATACATACTCTTGAGCAACGCCATATTTTTCATTAAGCAGTTGGGGTCGCACATTATGGAATGATATTGCCAAAAATTAGTTTAGACTTTGATAAAAAAACCTAATATCAATCATTCTAGCAATTGATTAATCCAAAATCCTGTTCATCAAAAATCTAAAATCATTCGTCACTGTGCAACGCCAAGCAGTTGTCATATCAAATGAATGTTTCCTATTTGACTAAAATCATCAGTAAGTATTCAAACATAATTAAGATTAAGATAAATAGGAGTGTTGGGTAAAAAGTATCCAAGCTTAAAAATACCTTGTTTACTAAACCAACACTCTCAAATGTGACAAAATGATTAAATTACTGACTTGTGCGTTCCCATATTTTCCTCAAGCCTCATCACAAGGCTCTAAATCCAATAAATGGATATAAGGATCGATTAACTCTGGACGTTGAAAGGCGATCGCTCGTAGCAGGTGCCAATCACTCAACCCGTCAAAAGGATTTTGATAATCATCTTCCTCCAAACGTAAAGCCAACTTAGCTACATCCTGTGCAGTTAAATTAGCAACCTCGTGTAAAGAACGGGCTATAGTTTGCATCAAAACCGACCTCCCTGAAATGGCATCTGCTGAAAGCATTAATTAAAACGGAGTGTTATTCACACCTCCATTTAATATAATAGTCTTTCTAAGCTTTTGCCATAGTATCTATAACAAAACTTCGCATTAACTTCACAATTTCTGGAATAATCTCATGTCCCATATTAAATTCTTGGTATTGTATATTTGCCCCCAGATTTGTGAAAGTATCGCGCGTTCGTCTTCCTTGTTCAATAGGTAAAACTGGGTCTTGTGTACCATGTGTAACTAGAACAGGTGGTAATTTTTCTCCTGATGGTTGAAGTTGAGAATGTAGGTATCCACTTAAAATAATTAAGCCTTTTATTGGCAAAGTTACTCCTACATCCATAGCCATTGCCCCACCTTGAGAAAAGCCACATAGAATAGTTTTAGATAAAGGTATCCCTGTTTTACTTTCTAGAGAAATTAGCCAATCAATTAATATTTGGCGACTTTCAACCAGACCTTGGAATTCTAAATTTGATAAGTCATACCACATTTTTCCCTCAGGAACTTCAGGATGAGGCAATGGAGCATCTGGAAATTCAAACCAATAATCAGGCAAATTCAACTGTGTTGCTAAAGGTGTTAAATCATTACAATTAGCTCCCCAGCCATGTAAGAGAACAAATAAACCAGTAGGTTCTAAATTAGGTGAGATAGTAATTGAACTTAATTGGGTCATTATAAAGACATCAAAAGTAATTCCATTATTGTAACTATTCTGCACCAAATATTAAATTAGTTTTGCACAGTTACTTATAGAACCAAGTTTACAGCGCTTTTTATATTGATGAACCACATAGTCACAATCACGCGCCCAGTAGGGACGTTCCATAGAACGTCCCTACTGTGGTCTACCGAAATGAAAACCGCTGTAAAGATGGGGAGATGGGAAGATGGGGATATCAAGAAAAATTTGGTAATGGCGCTGTGATGGAACATTTTTTTAGACCGAACCCGAGCGGATTTGATCTGACTGCGCGGGGTGCAGCAGATGCAAGCGGTCATTGTGTGCTAGCTTTTAGCGGAAGTTAGGCACAAGCGCAAAACGCCCACATGAAAAGCGCAGCATGAAAAACGGAAAAAGCCTCTTACAGAGGAACTGCGGAATTCAGTACCTTCGGTAATAGGGAGGCGATCGAACATACTAAATTTTCTTTCTCTTGGTCGATTGGATATGGCATTTTGCAAGCGTAAAGCTCCACTTTTTATCCCCTTAAAAGAGGAGACTTGAAACCTGATTTTGTGGTTATAGCGCTGTGCGCAGGCAACAGCTCCGGAAGGCAACAGCTCCGGAAGGGGGATTGAAGAAGGAGACAGGAGACAGGAGACAGGAGACAGGAGGAAAATTACATGGGGATTCGCTCCCCCAAGTAATGCGTGAACACCCCCGTTGACGGTGGGGTATTAAACCCACAAAGAAAATGATAAATTGCCGATAATATAAGACTTTTAGCTATTTTGCCCCTCCTGCAATTTGTAAATATACCAGCGCTCATTGCTATAAAAAATTTATAAATTTCAATCAGTAAATATACTCTATGCTAAAAAAAACTGTATTATATGGCGTTGCTGAGGGGCGGGATGAATCTTTGCACAAAAGGTAACATCTTTTACTTCCTCTTTTTTTCAAACTATAATTCCAATGGGCACTCTATGTAACGCCCTCCACACTCTTCACACTAATTCCAATGGGCACTCTATGTAACGCCTATTATATCATGTCCGGATAATAGCGCCATAAAAAACTTTTTTCTACTCTTCCTTCCCTCCCGACTCCTGACTAACTATACCGAAGAAAAGCTGGTTTAATATTACAACAGTAGATACTGACAAATTTTTGCATAACCTTTTCTATGTGAGAAATATAAACTCGCAGAACAGAAAAACAACAGTAAAAAGGAGACAGTAAAATGTCCTTAACTGGGGAACTAATCCCTGCTGAAACCAGGATTAACAAGCATTTGGTAGCTTCAGAATCTCATAGATATTTCTTCTTGGCAAGTCAGATAAAACTGCTTAATTTTCTGAGAACGATATCAGCTGACTTCCAGATTATTTTTCAACGTGATCCAGCAGCTAAAAACTGGTTTGAAGTTTTGTTGTGTTACCCAGGGTTTCATGCCTTGCTGTGTTATCGGATAGCTCACTATCTCCATGGTTTAAAAACTCCCTTAATTCCTCGCTTCATTTCGTACTTTGCTCGCTTCTTGACTGGGATTGAAATTCACCCTGCTGCTCAAATTGGTAAGGGTGCATTCATTGACCACGGCATGGGTGTAGTAATTGGCGAAACAGCGAAAGTGGGAGAATATGTTCTGCTATACCAAGGCGTGACTCTTGGTGGAACTGGTAAAGAGACTGGAAAGCGCCACCCTACTCTGGGAAACAATGTGATTGTCGGAGCTGGAGCTAAGGTTTTAGGCAATATCAAAATCGACAACAATGTTTCTATTGGTGCTAATGCAGTTATTCTACGGAATGTTTCTGTTAATTGCACAGTTGTCGGAGTTCCTGGTCGAATTGTTAAGCGTTCAGTATTAAGTTGAGATTTATACTGAAACCGAGAAAAATGCAATCTCAAGGGGATTTCAACCAAAATTGATAGCTTTTATTCCAGAGCTAGTTAGTAGCTCTAGGAGAACGCAAGTTTAGGCAAAATTAGCGATCGCTCATCTAGTTACTCACAGCTATTTTTGCTCAAAAGACTCATTTTGTCTTTTTTTCAAACTCATCAGACAAATTAAATCAACAAATCATAGGAAAAAGTAAAACAATGACTAACAACATCTTCACAAAATTCACCGTCGCAATTGCTAGTGCAGCTTTGTTTACCGTAGTTTCAGAAATTCCCGCTCATGCTGCCTCTTTCAACTTCAATTTCCCTCTGATAGATGATGCTGAAGATATTCTCGGTTCTGGTTCTGTCAGTTTCGAGGCAGAACCAGATAAATTGAACGCTTTGGAGAAGTTTGCCCTAACTGAGTTTGACGTAGAACTTACTTTAAACACATTAGACACATTTTCTTTCTCCCACACAAATGCAGATAAGGCAAACGCTGTTTTTGCCAATGGAGAATTTTTAGGAATAGAGTACAATGGCCAATCTCAAGAAAGTGGTGATTATGTACTTCTGATTGATGGTGGAGATGAAGCGATCAAGCCTGGCGAACCTGGAGCTTGGTCTATATGGGGTCCCAACCTGGAAACAGGAGCTGTTGATACCAGGGTTACAGGAGGAGACAACGTTAGCTATGAATCAGTACCAGAACCTGCATCATTGGCAGGATTAGGAATTTTAGGTCTAAGTTTACTTGTGAGCAAGAAAAAAATTAATTCCCATTAAAAAAGCGTTCAGCATTCAGCAGTCAGCAGTAAACATTTAGAAGGGGATTTAAACCCCTCCGCGCACCTTCCGGTTTATACCGGGGATTTAAACCCAGAGCTATAAAAGCTGATAGCTGTTTGCGGAGCATTCCGGTACGGAAATGCTAAAAGCTAATAGCTAGTGAAACATCAAGTTCTAGATTGACTTTAGGAATGATTGAGAGTAGCAAAACTCAGGTAAAAAATTCTCTCTCAATCATCTTTTGATTCAGCCAACACTAATTTAATTTATCTATTCAGCAATAAGGAGAACAACAATGGTATCGGTTTTACAATCTAACCCCAGTTTGAAATTAAAATGGCACTACCTAGAATTTTGTCAAAAAATACTTGGTCATCAATATGTAATTACCAATGAGAATGTAATTGCCGCAGTAGAGACAGCAACTTTTGAAACTTCACAACAAGTGCGTTTCGTGATTCAACCAGGTTCACCACAAGAGGTTCAAGCGTGCCTCAAAGCTGCTCAACTATTTGGAATTCATATTCACCCAGTCAGTCAGGGATATAACTGGGGATATGGTTCTCAAGTTCCTGATGAAAACCTGAGTGTGGTTATGAATTTGAGTAGACTGAATCAGATTAAGGTAGATGGTAAAAATGCCACCGTCACTCTTGGTCCTGGAGTAACTCAGCAGCAGTTATTTGAATATTTGCGGTCAAATTATCCCCACTTGTTCTTTTCTCTCACAGGAAGTTCACCTTATTCCAGCATTATTGGCAATGCTATAGATGCAGGTTATGCCAACGGTCTGAATGTGATTCGCTGGAATCATGTAATTTCCCTTGAGGCGATTTTACCCTCTGGTGAATTACTCAAAACTGGATTTGATGCTTTGCCCAACGCTTCAACAGCAGGAATATCTCGTTATGGTCTCGGACCAGACTTGAAGGGTTTATTTCGGCAATCAAATTTAGGAATTGTCACCGAAATGACGTTGGAATTATCGTTAGCTCCCGCATACCTACAAATATTTTATTTTTCCATTGATGAAGAAGAGCAGTTAGGTGAGCTAACTGACCAATTGCACAATTTAAAGCAAACTGGATTAATTGAAAGTAACTGGATACTGTTGCATGGCTACCGAATTCTGGCAGAAGTCAGTCAGTTTCCTTGGCAAGAGACTGATGCACAAAGAACTCTAGATCGCAATCTGATGCTGAAACTCTTGCGCCAACAACAAATTCCTGGCTGGTCAGGAGTTTATAACGGAGTGTTTGCTATCTATTCTCCTACTTTAAGGCACGCTGAAGCAATGAAAGCGGATATTCACGAAGTCCTCAATAACAAAGTAAGTAGATTGAAAACGTTCACTGTAGATCAATCTCAAATCAAAAAATTGCGTTGGAATAGGAATCTAGAAATTCCTGAATTGACTCATAAACTACTCAAAGGTCGTCTCTTGACTTTTGCTGGAATTCCTGTCCAGGGCAGTATTCCTATTAGTTATTGGCGTAAACGCAATTCAATTCCAGAAATTATGGATCTAGACCGAGACCGATGTGGTTTTATCTGGCTAGCTGTGACAGCACCTGCTTCTGGTACCGATGCACTTACTATTGTTCCTGTGATTGAACACTTTTTTAATGATTACGGGTTTGAGCCAATGATTGTTTTAGATGGTGTTAACAGTAGAGAAATGTATGTGATGACATCTTTAGTTTACGACCGCGAAGTTGCTGGTCGAGATGAACAGGCGAGAAAGTGTTTTGAGCGTCTAGCAGCAGAATTAAGGACGATGGGATACTATCAATACCGTTGGCCTAAAGCACTTTCTGTTGAGAATGCTTTACCAGAAAGAAATGATGACTATGCTTCAGTTTTCGCCAAGCTACAGTCAAGTATACTAGGAGATTAGGCAGTAGGGAGTAGTGCCGCTACCCGGAAGTTAAAAGTTAAAATTGAGTGCTAATTGGCGAGGTTTCCTACGGCGCTTTTAAAGTGCGGAACTATTTCCGCACACAGTCCCTCCAGGATGTATGTAGGGTCTAGAGCAATAACTATTGTCCAATAGAACATTAATAATCGCCAAACAGAGCGATCGCTTTTGAACCAGAGCATTGAAGAAGGAGACAGGAGACAGGAGACAGGAGACAGGAGGAAAATTACATGGGGATTCGCTCCCCCCAAGTAATGCGTGAACACCCCCGTTGACGGTGGGGTATTAAACCCACAAAGAAAATGATAACTATTGTCCAATAGAACATTAATAATCGCCAAACAGAGCGATCGCTTTTGAACCAGAGCATTGAAGAAGGAGACAGGAGACAGGAGACAGGAGACAGGAGGAAAATTACATGGGGATTCGCTCCCCCCAAGTAATGCGTGAACACCCCCGTTGACGGTGGGGTATTAAACCCACAAAGAAAATGATAACTATTGTCCAATAGAACATTAATAATCGCCAAACAGAGCGATCGCTTTTGAACCAGAGCATTGAAGAAGGAGACAGGAGACAGGAGACAGGAGACAGGAGGAAAATTACATGGGGATTCGCTCCCCCCAAGTAATGCGTGAACACCCCCGTTGACGGTGGGGTATTAAACCCACAAAGAAAATGATAACTATTGTCCAATAGAACATTAATAATCGCCAAACAGAGCGATCGCTTTTGAACCAGAGCAATAACTATTGTCCAATAGAGCAATAGAACATTAATAATCGCAAAACAGAAAGAATATTTCACCTTAAAAGGCGGGGTTTTAGACCCAATCCTGTTTGATAACTCGCCTATCCGACTCTTGCTTCTTCCTTCTACACTTTAGTTCTTTAACACTAAAAAAAAAACATGAATAATTCCACCAGGCAAAATCAGCAAATTTCTGACAACAACATCAATCTCACCGTCAACCCAGAAACTCAACTTGTCACAGTAGAAAATCCCACACCAAGCATTTCCGTACTATGGGATCAAGCAGTACAACAAGCAGTCATCAACACCTCCCCCGGTCCGACTGTTGCCTCCCGTGCTTATGGCATCCTACACACAGCCGCCTATGACGCTTGGAGCGCCTACGACCCACTAGCTATTGGAACTCAATTAGAGGATAATCTCCAACGTCCCCAGTCAGAAAACACTGATGCCAACAAAACTGAAGCTATAAGTTTTGCTGCTTATCGGGTATTATCGGAACTCTTCCCTAGCGAAGTAGAAATTTTCAATGAAGTCATGGCTGAATTAGGCTTTGACCCCAACAACACAACCACTGATACAAGCACTCCTGCTGGCATTGGTAACGTCTCCGCTGAAGCACTATTAACATTCCGTCGAAATGATGGCTCCAACCAACTAGGAAATGACCCTAACGGTAACGGTACTCCTTACTCCGATATTACTAACTATCAACCCCTTAATTTTCCTGGAGAAACTATCGATATAGAGTCTTGGACTCCCGAACGGGTTCCCATTGATGCTCTACCCGGTGAAGAACAAAGAGTGCAAACATTCCTAACTCCTCAATGGGGTAATGTTACACCCTTTGGTCTCACATCCGTTGAAGACATACGACCAGAAGCACCAGAACCATTTTTACTTGTAGATGGTGAGGTAGACTTAGAAGCACGCACAATTACTCTAGCAGACCAGTCTGTGGTTGAAATTACTCCCGATATTGTTGGTACAATTATTAATCCTAAATTTATCGAACAGACACAAAGAATTGTCGATCTCAGTGCTAACCTGACAGATGAACAAAAATTAATCGCCGAATTTTGGGAAGACGGAGGCGGTACATCATTCCCTCCCGGAACTTGGCTGACTTTTGGAGAATTTGTTTCCGCTAGGGATAATCATACTTTAGACGAGGATGTGAAACTGTTCTTTAATTTGGGTAATGCAGTATTTGATGCTGGTATTGCTGCTTGGGATGCTAAAACTTTTTATGATTATGCTCGACCTGTACGCACAGTCCGGGAGTTAGGAGAACTGGGTTTAATAGGAGAATTTAATCCAGAACTTGGTGGTTTTGCCATTGATGCTTGGGCAGGTCCAGCAGAAGGAACCCAAACTATTTTAGCAACTGATTTTCTCACCTTTCAAACTCCTGGTAGTGACCCTTCACCTCCTTTTGCTGAATATGTATCTGGTCATAGTACTTTTAGTGCTGCGGGTGCTGAAATTTTGGAACGGTTTACTGGTAGTGATGATTTTGGTGCTTCAGTCAGTTTTGCAGCAGGAGAGTCTCGTTTTGAACCTGGTTTGACACCGGAGTCACCTCTAGTTTTGGAGTGGGATACTTTTAGTGAAGCTGCGGATGAAGCTGGTATTTCTCGTCTTTATGGTGGTATTCATTTTGATGATGGGGACTTGAATGGTCGCGAGTTAGGGCGAGAAGTCGGGGAAAGTGTTTGGGAGAGAACTCAGTCGGTTATTGCTCCTAATGTTATTATCGGTACAAATGATGATGATGATTTAATCGGAACTTCTGAAAATAGTTTCATTTATGGCAACAAAGGTGATGATACAGTCCAAGGTTTGGATGGTAACGACTTACTTTTTGGAGGTAAAGGTAACGATACAGTTGATGGAGGTAATGGTGTTGATATTATTGGTGGCCACAGGGGTGATGATATTCTCATCGGCGGACCTGGTGGCGATCGCTTTGACTTTGGATTAGGTCATGGCGACAATATTATTGTTGATTTTGAAGACGGAATAGATATTATTGGTTTACAGGGTGGTCTGAGTGTCGAGCAATTGACTATTTCTCAGATAGGTAATGATACTCGCATTAGTACTAACCAGCTTTCTATTACGTTACAGGGTGTAGAGGAAAGCGTCATTAGTATTGATGATTTCACCGAACTTGCTTGATCGAAGAGTAGACCTTTTACCTCGGTGGTAACTGTTGAAAAATACCTCTACCTCCACCTCCAGTAATAGGAGTTATAGGTGTAGGTGATACGCGATCGCCAGAGCTACCAGCAGCAGGTTGAGAACCTCTCATCATTCCACCACGAGAGGGGTCTCCCACTCCACGAGAAGGGTCGGAAAATTCCGAGTCCGATACATCTGGAGACATGGTAAAATCAGAACCAGGTGCAGTGGTGCCACCCATTGGGTCGCCTGTACCACCCAGAGCATCATTTAAAAAAGTATTAGAAAAGCCACTGAAATCTAGTTTTCTCTCTTCTTCAAAAAATGGTACGCTTATTCTACGTTTTGCTGGTTCCCTAGAATTTTCTTCTTGAGCGTAAGCTACAGATATTAACCCAAGGGAAAAAGAAGAAGAAAGAAAGAAACATATCAATTTATTAATTGAATTTATCAGGAAAGGCAGAGGGGAGGAGGCAGAAGGCAGAAGGGAATTATGACTCCTGTCTTCGTTCATTCCCAAATATTTTGTTCTTTTTTGTTGCACCTTTACTCTTGTTTGTTCTCTGTTTCTTACTGCTATCAAAAAGCTATTATTTTTGATATTATCTTTTTCTTTTGGGTTTAATATCCCGCCATCTACAAGATGTTGAAAATTGGTTGAAGTTTGAGTCCCCATCCACTTTTTTATTCTTCTTTCTTCAATCATAGATAAATATAGTTATTCTAAATTTTTTTTGTTAATTTTACTTATCTTTTTCTTTTGGGTTTAATACCCCACTGTCTTACAGAGTGTTGACAATTGGTTGAAGTTTGAGTCCCCATCCATTTTTTCTTCCTTCTTCCTTCTTCCTTCTTCAAGGTCAAAAGCGGAAAGTTGTCCGTAAAACTCCAATTACAATTGTTTCATTATCTTCATTATGTTCTGGATTAGTCACTACAAAAAATCCGGGAGTAATTGTGATATAATCGTTAACTTTATACCGATAAAAAGTTTCAATATGATAAGAAGTATCCTCATCTTCTTCAATGCCATTATCTCCATCAACTAATTTTAACGGTTTACCAAATAAAACGGCAAATAAATCTCCTTGACGACCAAAAGGGTCAGACATACCAACAGAAAATAAATAAGTATTAGAAGTAGCATGAGCATCAGAATTAATATAATTTGTAAATACCCATCCTCCCCAAGCACCTAGAGTTATTTTCTCCCAAACTCGCCATTGTACTGTACCACCCACGGCATTAATATTAGCAGGTATACTTAACCCTCCAGAAGTATCAGCATTTAAGCTACCAGTAAAAGTATCCAAATAACCATCTTCTGAATAAGCATTAATATAAGTCACGCCAGTCAATACATTATCAAACGGAACAGTTAAAAATTGGACTCCCACAGCACTATGACCAGCATCAGTAATACCACCT
>NZ_RCBY01000153.1 GCF_003838195.1 Okeania hirsuta | reverse complement strand
CCCACCCTGTGGAGGAGTGGGGAAACCAGCACCCCCTTACCAACCCCCTTATGGTTGTAAAGATTGTGTTTACGACTGGAAAGTTCGAGTTACATCACCTCAAGACAAGGGCAATAATTCACCAGCTTGTCCATTTAATTATTTTTATTGGGATTTTCTGGCCAGACATCGGGATAAACTTAAATCCCAGGGTCGTATGAACTTTGTTTTGGCTAACTTAGATAAAATAGACTCTGAGGAATTAGAAAACATTCATCTAAAAGCAGAAAAATGGCACTCTCAAAAGACTTCTTGTAGAAGTCAGGGAATAGGGAATAGGCAATAGGGAGTAGGGAATAGGGAGATAAAATTGTTGATTTCATAGTCTTGAATTGATTTAATTAACACTTTTGCTAGAGGTCTACTGTATTTGACATCTCAATTGCTTAAAACTCAGACAACGCAAGATTTTTCCTTCTTCCTTCTTCCTTCTGCTATACCAGAGGGCAAAAGGGAAAAACTGGCGATATAGCGTTACGCATAAAGGTTAGGACATGAATAAAAGCTGAAACCCTTTTGTATTGTCCTATTGCCTATTGCCTATTGCCTGTTGCCTGTTGCCTGTTGCCTTGCGCGTAGCGCTATATGACTTTTGACTTTTGAAATTTGACTTTAGCAAAGAGTTCAGAATTCTTATTTTTTACCATAATTTTCCACATAGATTCCACAGCATTTCCACAAGCAAGTTCAATGTTTTCCACAGATTAAACAGGTTTTTCCACAGATTTCAACGACATCATCATACTCTTGCAAATGAATTGGGGATTTTGTTCAGTGGGTAGTAAACAGCTTCATATTAGTCGATTTTTATAAAGTTTTATTACAAAAAGTTCCCCGAAACACCGATTATTTCGTAAATCTTTTATTTATTGAAAGTCTGCTGTAACATTTCTCTACATTGACAACCATACCCCCCCTTAGTACACAATAGTGCGACATTAGTAGTTCAAAGTCAGTGGTTTGTGGCCATAACTAGGGACTATGAAGAAGAAAAAATATACAGAGAATCTTACTTAAACATGAACTTAAGCGTTAGTATTTTGGCCGAAATTCCTGAAGCACTCCATGAATCTCTTAAAACCTACTTAGAAACCCACCCTGACTGGGATCAAGACCGTGTATTTTCAGCAGCTTTGTCACTATTCCTGTTACAAAATGGAGATAGTGGTACACCAGAAACATCTCTTTGTTATCGGCAAGCTGCTAGAGTTTACCTAGAAACTCTTTTCCAACATCATGATATAAGCAGCATTTAGTGGTGCATATATTGAACCTCTCTTTGCTGCTGATACTAATGTATTCTAAATTACTAAATTTTTATGTAGTTTCAGCTCTACTTTCAGAGTAGGGCTATTTCACAGTTCGATACGGAGAATAATTTTCAAATACGAAGGTAATAGGGAGATAAAGTAGTAGTAAATATAAAATAAGTTTGCACTATTTTCAACTAATGCAAGTCTGAAACATTTTTCCACTACCTTAGCCTTAGTTAAATTTGAAACTAAAGTAGCTTATATAACAAAGCCATAGTTGAAGACTAAGACTTTAAACTTTTAAACTATAGTAGAACTAAATTTTTAGGAAAAAATGACTGAAGTTTTAGATGTCTTAGTTGTTGGCGCAGGTATTAGTGGGTTAAGTTTAGCCCATGCACTGACAAAATTAGGTAATAATTCCCCGTTAAAGATTTTAGTTGCAGAAAGCCAAAATCGAGTGGGGGGAAATATCACAACAGTTTCTTTAGGAGACTTTCTTTGGGAAGAAGGGCCAAATAGTTTTTCTCCGACACCGGAATTTTTAAAGTTGGCTGTAGATGTTGGCCTGAAGCAGGAGCTAGTTTTTGCCGATCGCAAACTGCCTCGCTATGTTTATTGGAATGGTCAATTATTACCAGTGCCCATGAGTCCAACAGCTATGCTACAGTCTAAATTACTGAGTGATGCTGGTAAGCTACGCGCTTTAGTTGGCGCTTTGGGTTTTGTCTCACCTGCCATTGGTAATTTATCAGGACAAGGAGGAGAAGAAACTGTATCCCAATTTTTCCAGAGACATCTTGGTCCTGAAGTAATGCAGCGACTGGTGGAACCTTTCGTTTCTGGTGTTTATGCAGGAGACCCTAGTCAACTGAGTGCTTCTGCTGCTTTTGCTAAAGTGGCTCGAATGGCTGACTTAGGTGGTGGACTTGTAGCTGGTGCTTTGCTGTCTGCTAAAAAAAATCGTAAGTTTAAGGTTGCTCCCGACCCTAATATTCCTAAGACTAAGACTGGTGAATTGGGTTCTTTTCGAGGTGGTTTGGAGGCATTACCAAAAGCGATCGCCTCTTATTTAGGAGAAGCAGTTAAATTAAATTGGCATCTTACTAATATTCGTCGGACTGAACAACAAACTTATATAGCAGAATTTTCTACTCCCAATGGTCCTGAGCAAATAGAAACTCGTACTATTTCCCTTTCTACTCCCGCTCGTGTTTGTGCAGAATTATTCAAAACTTTGCAACCGGAAATTGCTTCTATATTTAATGAATTTTATTATCCTCCTGTTGCCTGTGTAGTCTTGGCATATCCTGATACTTCTATCAAGGTTAAGATAGATGGCTTTGGTAATTTGATTCCTAGAGGTCAAGGTATCCGGACTCTTGGTAGTATTTGGTCTTCTACTTTATTTTCTGGTAGAACACCTCCAGGATGGCAAATTTTTACTAATTTTATTGGTGGTGCAACAGACCCGGAAATTGCGAACTTAGATAGTGAAGCGATAGTGCAACAGGTACATCAAGATCTTTGTCAAACTCTGTTAAAACAGAATGCTGAACAACCAAAAGTTCTTGCGGTGCATTTATGGTCTCGTGCTATTCCTCAATATAATTTAGGCCATAATTCTAAATTGGAGGAGATTAATAATGGCTTAAAATCTTTGCCTGGTCTATATCTGTGCAGTAATTATATTGGTGGTATAGCTTTGGGAGATTGTGTTCGCCGTGGCACAGAAGTAGCGACTGAAATTTATCAAGGTTTGCAGACTTGATATTCTAGAGTTTTAATTTCGATGAAACTAGTTCTTTGCTTCGACTGCTATAATTCTAATTTTTCTGTTTGTAAATACTAGAATTGAATGATTATTTTATTGATCTCAACGTTGGTTGAAAACCCGCGCTCTCCCAAAGGGGAGCGTCCTATGGGAAAATCAATCAATTTTGTGGTTTTGCCAATAGTGTGTTAGGATTAAATAAGGCTGCTGGGTTAGCAGTGTCTAGGGGAGGCGTCGGATTGGCGACGTACTGTGGAGCGCGCCTTTAGACCAGAAAGGGGGAAAGACCTTGGAGGCAGGTGCGTTAGAAGCAGAAAGGCCTAATCTGCGAGGTTTAGGAATGCCGCGACAACGCGGCATGCGCAACGTCGGGAGTATTTCAAATATACCAGAAGTAAGAAGGAAGAAGCAAAGGAAGAATTATCTTACGTTGTCTGAATTTTAAGCTTTTGATGGAAAAACGCGTGGTTAGTTTTGATTGTGGGTTCATAGATGCGGAGTGACTTCCGTGACAAAATTCTCTATCATTTACTTGATCGCTGATTCAATGGTCGAGGGATGCCAAGGTTTCCTCATTATCCCTCACACCCTTACCTCTGGTGAAATTATTTGTTCAAATCTATCTTTTTCCTTTTCCTTGACAATATTCTCCTTCTTATAAAACTATGTATGTATGACTATCAAAATCAAACATCAAGCTTATAGCCAATACCTCTAACAGTTTTGATCTTTGGAGAATTGTCATTATTATTCTCTAGTTTTTTACGTATTTGACCAATATGGACATCAACTACTCGCTCATCTCCCATATATTCATAATCCCAGACTTCTTGGATTAAATCTGATCGCTTCCAAGCACGGCCAGGTTTACCTGCTAGGCAGTATAATATATCAAATTCCAAGGCCGTCAAAGCAATTAATTCTCCATTAACTTTAACCTCTCTACCGTGAGGGTCAATTGTCAGACTTCCTAATTGTATACCTTCTGGCTGTGAGTTGGAAACTAATCTTTGACGTTTTAATATGGCTCCGACACGAGCGCCTAATTCTACTAAACCAAAAGGTTTTGTGATATAATCATCTGCACCCTCTTGAAAACCGTGTAATTTACTATCCTCATCTGCAAGACTGGTTAGCATTAGCACAAATACATTTGTATTACTTTGCATTTTTTTGCAAAGTTGAAATCCTGTTGTATCAGGCAAGTTTACATCTAACACTACTAGGTCTGGTGAAAATTTATTGAATAATTCTAGAGCTGTTTTACCATCTCCAGCAGACTCTACTTGATAGTTTTGTTGGCTCAAATACCGATGAATTAAAGTTCGGATGGCTGGGTCGTCATCAACCGCAAGGATCTTTACAGGGGCCATGACATAAATATCAGGATAAACTAAGTACGATATAAGTGACATACTCCCACACTAACCATTCGGTATAGTGTAAGCTCTCTCGCTTCACAGTCCTGCTATTGCATCGGACTCCACGAGCTTTAAGGACGGGATGCCCCGCCGCCCTTTTTGCAGATCGAAAAACTACGCGCCTAGCTTCGCGATCAGATTTTATGCTTACCGCCGATTCATTTCACATCAAATTGAAAATTATGGTGTGAGGCTTCTCCACGGTTTAGGTGACATACTCCCAAACTAAGCTGGGGCTATAGTTTGGGCTTCTCGTTTCGCTGCCCTGCCATTGCATCGGGCAAGCGCGTGCTTTAAGAACGGAATGCCCTGCCGCCCTATTTTTTATATTTATTGCCACATTTAAGTCGCGGTCTAACAATACCGCAATGTGGGTAAGAATGAGTTCGTATTTTTAATTTTTTATCGACTTTTTCCCCACAATTTGAGAAATCTTGGCTAGTATTTTGAGGATTCACAACTATAGTTTTCTGTCCAGCATTTTCGGCTTTGACAGTCAAAATCAACAGAAATTGACCCCATCCAGCATCGTTAATTGATTTACTCAAACGGGTCTTTGATAGTCCTTTAAATAGCACAAGGAAACTACTTATACCTACAACCAAACTTACCTAGACTATTATATCATAGCGACAGTAACTTACTGAAACTAAGACTCAGTCTGAGTTATAACAACAATCGACTAATTCGTAGATTTCATCTCTCTGCAGCAATAACACTATAACCTATAATTTTTATTTTTTTACTACAACATACTTAAAATTTTAGGTAACAAATCTCTAGGAATCTTGGTAAGAGCTACATTTTGCCCTTGTATTCCATACTTGTTATAAAATTTACGGATAGTCCTGACAATATAATTCACAGTAGTTTCTTTTCCTTGTACTACTTCATTATTAATGTTAGTTTGTTGCTCACCAGTATAAGCCAGTAAGTGATAATCCAAAGCTGATTCTAAATTACTCATTTGACTGTCTTTGTCTAATTTAATGTTGGCTTCTATGGCTATTTGATAATAAGCAAGTCCAATATTATTATAGGTGGCCAATAAATCAAAGGTAAGCTGAGAAGGAGAAAAATGTTGAGCTATACTAACAGCCTGGGAATAAGCAGCGATCGCTTGATGAAAAAATTGATTCCGTATTTGATGTTTTTCAAATTGGTTGGCCAAGTGCCAATAAGTAGTACCTAAGTTATTTTTTGTCGCAGCATAAGCAAGGGGAGCAATTTCTGGGGTTCGATATTTTAAAGCTTCTAAATAAGCATCAACAGCTTTTAACATCAAAGTTTCTGATAGCTCTTGTTGAAATTGAGCTAAATTCCAATAAGCTATGCCCAAGTTATTTTGAATCATTGCATAATTTAGAGGTTCAATTTCTGGGGTAAAGTAATCAATAGCTTTAGTATAAGCTGAAATTGCCCCTTGCAAGTGAGCCACTGCTTGAGTATATTGAGCCAAATTCCAATAAGCTGCACCTAAATTATTTAATGTCGAAGCATAATCTTGAGTATGAGTTACTGTATCTAAGTACAAGATTGCTTCTTGATAGGCCATAACTGATTTTTCCCAATTCTTTTCTGCTTCTTGATAATTAGCTAAATCTCCGTAAGCTAGACCTAAGTTTTTTTGTAATCTGGCATAAGTCTCTTTCTGAGATGGGTTAATCTCACCTATAGCCATTTGATATAAAATAATGCTTCGCTCTAAATAAACTAATGAATCAGACTTACTAGATTTGATTTGACGAGATAACATCCAGTAAAGAGTGGCAAGATCGTTAAAAATATCAAGAACAGGAATTTGGGATGGAGAAAATTGGCTCTTATTTCCTGTATCTTGAAATGTCCACTCAATTACCATTTCATAAGCACGAATGGCAATAATTAAACTTTGTTCTGATACTTCACCTGCTAAGACGCGATCGCGATGAAAGTCCCCTAAAGCTTGGTAAGCTATGGCTAGTTCTGGAGATGGATATTTGGACTTGTTTAAATCTTGAATCTGTTTGAGAATTTGAAACTGTTGTTTTTCTAGGGATGTTTTTTCTTCACCAGACTTTCTAGAAATTTCTGACCATACTAAATTTGCTAGTTCAACTAATTCCCACTTCAGCAGTGGCGTATTCTTCGGTTCTTGGTCAAGGCCAATTGGCAATTCTGGTAATTTTTGTGGAGCGGGGGGGAGAAGATGAACTGTCAGATTTTTTGATTCAACATCAATAGTAGTGTAAGACTTTTGTTCTAATGCCATTAATGGTCTTACAGTATTGATGGAAGGCGGGCTAATTTTTGGAGATAAGAAAGATTTAGAGGTTTGTTGATTTGGCAATGATGATTTATTTTTTCTAGGAGCTATAGGTGTGGGGTCTCCTTCAAATTCAAATATTCCTGTGTGCCAATGCCAAAATTCTGGGGCGGACTGTTTGATACTATTGAGCCAAGGTCGGTTAATCCAAAGTAATATACTGGATTCTAGGGTAGATAGATTTGTTTCTATTTTTTTGAGATTACTAATAAATGACCATTGAACTGTTGAAGGTTGTTTAGTTAAGCTTTCTACTCCAATAATTTGAAATCCTAATATTTGATATTCTTGTGTTTTTTGATATTCAGGATTTTCGGTAAACCATTGATTAATTTGAGTTACTGGATTAGGATTATTTAGATTTAAGTTGAGAGTAACAAATAAAAGATTTTTATTATTATTTGGCGTTTTTTCTGTGTAGTCAATAGTACTGGTTAAATCTACTTCTAAGTTTTCTACTAAGCTGTTTCTTAGTTGTTGATTATCGCATACAGCTATAAAAATTTGGCGACGTAGATTTAATGATAGAGCTTGTTTCAAGCGTTGATAGATTTGCCAGTTCAATTGAGAAATTGTTGTGGACCCAATGTCTATCACAGTTCTATTAGGGGGGGGATTTCAGTTATCAGTTATCAGTTATCAGTTATCAGTTATCAGTTATTAGTTATCAGTACCTCTGCAATAAGGAGACTTAACATCAGGAATATTCTCTTTTTTTATCTCCTTAAAAGGGGGAGACTTTAGACCAGAATCTTTCGGTAATAGAAAACCAGACTCTTGAAAATTCAAGAACCCGGTTAAGTCTTTAATAATTTTTACTTCAAAGCTTAAGCAGAAACAGAAAAAGCAACAAATACTAAGCTACCTACTAATACAGCTCCGAGAGTTCCTAAAACTAAATAGTTAACTTGTTGTTTTTCATCTGGAGCGTCCGCTTGATACATTTTTGGCTCTGCAGCAAAATTATTTAGGCGTCCACCCTCTTCTGTTGTATATGGCATGATTAAAAGTCCTTTATCTTTTTTTTATGTTTACCTAGCTTAACATAAATTTGGTGAATATAGGAAATTATTACTAGCTTTGAGCCGAATTAATTCTTCCAGTCAATGGTGAAGAGGCGATCGCATAATCTTTTTTGGGTATCCTTCCTGCTAAATAGGCCAAACGTCCCGCTTCTGTCGCCATTCCCATTGCTTTGGCCATCACTGATGGATTTTTAGCTAGAGCGATCGCTGAATTAATTAGTAAGGCATCTGCTCCCATTTCCATTGCTTGAGTTGCTTCACTGGGAGTACCAATTCCTGCATCTAATACCACGGGAACCTTAATATTGTCAATTATTATTTGAATATTAGCAGCATTTTGTATTCCCTGGCCAGAACCTATAGGAGAACCCAGGGGCATAACTGTGACACAACCAGCTTCTTCAAGTCTTTTGGCTAGTAGTGGGTCAGCATTAATGTAAGGTAAAACAGCAAAACCCTCTTTAATTAATTGTTCTGCTGCTTGTAATGTACCGATAGGGTCTGGGAGTAAATACTTAGGATCGGGAATAACTTCGAGCTTGACAAAATTATTATCTTCTTGACCCAATAATTTAGCCATTTCTCGTCCCAGTCTGGCAACTCTCACAGCATCTTCAGCAGTTTGACAACCTGCGGTATTTGGCAACATCCAGATTTTTGTCCAGTCTATAGCTTCTGCCAAACCTTCATGGCCAGGAGCTTGAGTTTGTACCCGTCGTACTGCTACAGTTACTATTTCACATCCACTAGCTTCTATACTTTGCTGCATTTTTTCTATGCTGGGATATTTACCTGTACCTGTCATTAGACGGGAGCTAAATTTTTTACCTGCGATAATTAGAGGTTGTTCTGGAGTTTGTGTAGTTAGTTTTTCTACTGTCTGCATTGTTTAATTTTGATATTTACAACTATTGTAAATTTTTTATTTCAATCCTAGTTTTGATGTTTATAGGAAGCTACAGAAGATGAAGATATTTCTGGTATTGCTTGTGGGGAAAATTCCTGAATACTCGGTCGCGCAGTGGAACGGATGTTCTATTGTCTCTGAGCAAAGAAATTTAGTTGAATAAAAAGTCATGCGTAGGGGCGAACGAACCCTTATAGTCTTTATGATATCACAAAAATTGTAAGAATGCAGCCAAAAATCATTTGACCCGCTGATTTTTTTTAGAGCTTCACAGAATGCAAAAGTTAGTTATTTTCCACTGAGGAGGTTTACAGATGGAAAGATTAGATTATAGGAAAAGCCAACGGATGTTCTATTGTCTCTGAGCAAGGAAATTTAGTTGAATAAAAAGTCATGCGTAGGGGCGAACGAACCCTTATAGTCTTTATGATATCACAAAAATTGTAAGAATGCAGCCAAAAATCATTTGACCCGCTGATTTTTTGGAGCTTCACAGAATGAAAATTTTAGTGGCTTTCCACTGAGAAGGTTTATAGATGGAAGAATTAGATGATAGGAAAAACCAGTATATTGAAGTTTCACAGAATGCAAAAGTTAGTACTAGCTGACATAGCAGTCTAAGGGAATAAATCTTCTGATTCTAATATTAAAAAGAGGGGAGTATTTTTCAATCTTTTTCCTGTATTGCCCCTATTCCACATTACTAAACCGACATATTAAGGTAATCATTATTTCTCAAGCCTAAAAACTTAATACTAAGTAAATTCTATAATTAATTAGGGCTTGCTGATTAAATCTAAAAGCATTGACATATAAATACTTTAGCCTTTTTAGGGCTATTAAAAAGTGCACCTGTTTCAGTCTAAAACACTCAAAAAGTTAGTATTTTAGGCGCATAGTTAGGCAGAAAAATCAAGGTACAATTCTTACTTCTACCTTCTCGCTCATTCCCATTTCTCTTGTCTCCTGTCTCCTGTCTCCTGTCTCCTACCCCTACTAAAAGACTTTTCAGAAACCCTAATTAACCATAAGCACCATGAGGTAGAAACCCCAAAATTCGCTTCAATCTTTCATCTGCTTCTTCATAACAATGACTTGGCATCTGATAATTCATAAATGGTGCATATTTATGTCCAACTAATCTTTTTCCATAAGTGATTTGTGTAATGTACCGGGTGACAGAAGATGAATTTCTAGAACCTCTATGCCAAACTTGATTGTTAAAACAAACTGCAGTACCCATTCCTCCAAGACAACTATGAATTTTATCTTCATATCCTAAAAGATTACCATCACAAAACTTACCAAACAGATGTGAACCTGGAATAACTTGGGTTGGTCCGTTATCTGGAGAAAATACATCAGTTAAGTAATAATTAACGGAAAATGCTAGAACATTCAAGCGAATATTGTTTAAGGGTTTACCATCAAGAGAAAGAACGTGTGGTGTATCATCTTGATGCCAAGCATTGTTTGCTAATCCATCAGTTTGAGGAGGAACTTTAAAAGAATTATTGTGGATAACATGAACAACATTAGCATTAGGAATTCCATCATTTCTTGAGTAACCTCTTCCATTTGCTCCACCGATTAAATGTTCTGCAAATGTAACAATTGGTTCCATGGCAAACAAGTCTAGATTATTTTGGGAATGCTCAAACATTCGCTCCATTATTTTGATTGATGTGTAAGCTTTCGCTACTGGATTAGACCTATCTAATTTTTCTTCTTCAGTTTTCCTTAAAATTCCATCTAAGTCATTTCTAAGAAGTTCACATTTTTCAGGTGTTAATACATTAGGAATGACTAAAAAACCATTAGTATGAAAAGATTCAATCCATGTATTTAATTGTTCTGTTGATGGAGTTTTATCGGCTAAATATTCAGGCATTTTTTTTCATTATTTTTTATAAGTATTAATTGTTAATTGTTTTGAGATAAAAAATAAGGAAAAAGTAGGAAGTAAGCCGGGTTCTGTTCCCTTAACTGAAAGTAGCTAAGAGGGCAATTATCTATCTGGGACGCCTGTTACCAGACACCTCTAGCGGTACACTTAACAACGGAGCTGGAAAAAGACCAACCATTGCCCCTCCGACCTTGCTCCCCGCCGGGGTTTACCTAGCCAGTACCTCACGATACTGCTGGTGCGCTCTTACCACACCTTTGCACCCTTACCTCAGAGACTTGAATAATATCTCATCTCCAGGGCGGTATTTTTCTGTGGCACTATCCTCACGATCGCTCGCACTGGGCGTTATCCAGCAAGCTTGGTCTTTTGGGAGCCCGGACTTTCCTCAGACCCAAGATATTGAGTCCGCAACTGCCTCACCTACTTTATCCCTATATTTAGAATATATTATCAAATAAATTACCTATTGTTAATTTTTTACCCAGAATTATTTTGATGATGAGTATAGAAAAAATTAATAGGGAGTCATTTCAGTTATCAGTTATCAGTTATCAGTACCTCTGCAATAAGGAGGCTACGAAAATACGGAATTATCTTTTTTTTATCCCCTTAAAAGGCGAGGTTTTAGACCCAATTATTTTGGTAAAATAATTTCTTAGGGACGCTAGAAGGTTGCTTACTTCTGATTTTTAATTCTACATTTTGAAGTACCTAATGTCTCCTAATCTTCTGCTTCAATAGTAGTTGAAAGATTTTCAAACCATCCTCTTCGCCAAAAAAAGTAAATCAAACTAATAGCAGTAGAAAACATTATGACTAAGCAAAGAGGATAACCATAATACCAATCTAATTCTGGCATATTCCAAGGAGAATCTGCTGGGTCAAAATTCATCCCATAAATTCCGGCGATAAAAGTTAAAGGAATAAAAATTGATGAGATAACAGTTAGTAGCTTCATTACTTCATTCATTTTATTATTGACAGAGGACAAATAAATATCCATTAAATCAGAAGCTAAATCTCTGTAAGTTTCTACTATATCTCTGAGTTGAATTGTATGTTCATAACAGTCTCTAAAATAAACCAATACATCAGGATTGATTAAATTACTACCATCTCGAATCAGAATATTAATTGCTTCTCTTGATGACCAAATAGCTCGACGTAGTGTTAATAATTCTCGCCTCAGTTTATAGATTTTTTGCATGGTATGACGGTCTGGTTTAAATACTACTTCATCTTCTAATATCTCTATCCTTTCTCCATATTCTTCTAATACAGGAAAAAATCCATCAATGATTGTATCTACTAGAGAATAAGCTAAATAATCTACTTTTTGTTTCCGAATAATTCCTTGATTATTTTTGATTCTTTCTCGTACAGGTTTCAGACAATCATATTCAGGATTTTCTTGGACTGTGATTAAATGTTTTTCTCCTAAAATAATACTGACTTGCTCTTTTTCAAATGATTCTGAATCTGATTTTATTCTTACCATCCAGGTAATAATTATGAGTTGATTTTTGTCATGTATAACTTTAGGTCTTTGTGGTACATTAACAATATCTCCAACACTCAGAGGATGTATTTGAAATACTTTTGCCATCTGTTGCCAAGATGTTTTATTGCCTAAACCAAGTACATTAATCCAAGAAATTGAATCTGATTTGAGGTAGGGAATACAAATTTCTGGGTTTGCTATTTTGATCCTGGTAGCTATATTTTTTGTATAATCTATCAGAGCCATCTCTGGTGGTGGAGCATCAGGTTCTAAATTGAGAGTTCCAGGTAAATCTTCTGGATCGTCATAATAATAGTCAACATGAGATTCTTCTTCTGAAGGTAATTCATAAGAATTAGGTTGTATATTGATTGAATGTGCCATAATTTGAAAATATGAAAATTATAAGTACTACTTCTAACAATTTTAAGTTTGATAAATAAAGTGATATAAGGTGATTTTCTTTTAACTTTATTTTTTTGATAACAGGGGTTGAAATATATTTTTAAATTGACGTTATATCATGTCTGCTTAATTAGTGATAAAAAACTTTCTTATTCTTTTACTTCTTTATTTCCTCCTGACTCCTGTACGTCGCCAATCCGACGGATCTTCTACCTGACTCCTGACTCCTCCGTTGTTATTTATTAAGTATTCAACCTGACATGATATTATTCCTTCTTATCTTTAATTTTGACAATTGGAAAACTTAAAAAATTTATATTTGTCTCAATAATAATTATGAAAACAAAAAATATACTGTTTTTAAGTAATGGTCACGGAGAAGATACACATAATTGTCAAATTATTAAAGCTTTTACAAAAATTTGTTCAGATACAACTATATCAGCTATGCCTATTGTTGGTGCTGGTAATAGTTATAAAAATTTAGGAATACCAATTATTGGCCCTACATCAAATATGCCATCAGGGGGTTTTTTTTATCTAAACCCTTTATTATTATTTAAAGACTTGGGACAGGGATTAATTAGTTTAACTTGGCGACAGTTACAAACAGTTTGGCAATTTGCAAAAAACTGTGATTTAGTTATGGCTACTGGAGATATTGTAGTCGCAGCGATCGCTTATTGGACCAAGTTGCCTTATGTGGTGTTTCTTTCGGCTGATTCTAGTTATTATGAAGATCGAATTAATTTGGGTTTAATATTGCCAAAATTACTGAATAATTCTAGATGTTTAAAAGTTTTTGTTAGAGATGCTTTGACTGCAACAGATTTAAACCGACAAGGAATTAAAAAGGCAGAATTTGTCGGTACGCCTGTGATGGATAATTTAATTTCTACAGGAAAAGATTTACAGCTTAAACCAGGATTATTTACTATTGGTATTTTACCTGGTTCTCGTTTACCGGAGGCTGGCAGAAATTTATCATTGCTACTTAAATTGGTCAGAGAAATTGTCAAATTTATGGGAGAAAATGTTTGTCAGTTTCGAGTAGCTGCTGTTCCTATTTTAATGTCTGAACTAGAGGCAGTCGCTACTTCTGAAAATTGGCAATATCAAGCAGGTAAGTTGACGTTTTTAACTGAGGAATATTCAATAGAAGTAATTTTTTACGAGGATGCTTTTGCCGATATTTTACAACAATCAAATTTGGTAATTGGGATGGCAGGAACTGCAATTGAACAAGCAGTAGGATTAGGAAAACCTGTCATTACTATCCCCGGTGAAGGTCCTTCATTTACTTATCGGTTTGCGGAAGCTCAAACCAGACTTTTAGGTTGTTCAGTACAGGTTATTGGTAAACAACCAGCTAATAATTTTATTCTGCAAGAAGCAGCTCAAAAAGTAAAAGAAACTTTGGCAGATAAGGAATATTTAGAAGCTTGTATTCGTAATGGTATTCAAAGGATGGGTAGACCTGGTGGTAGTGAGAAAATAGCTGATTATTTAATTCAATATTTGAGTAGGGAATAGGAAGTTCATTAATGGATAATGGATAATTCATTAATGGATAATTACCTCTGGTTAAAACCGTTACGGAATTGAATGTAAGGAAATATTATATTATGTCTGGTAGCATCGGTCTTGTATAGCAAAGGTAGGCAACAGGCAACAGCTCATCTGGCAACAGGCAGGAATACTTAAGAGCAAGAAAAAACTTAAATTTCCTGGAGATATTCACTCTTGGGTTTACACAAACGATACCAGCGGACATGATATTATTTCTTTTCTCTTGGTCGATTGGATATGGCTCCGAGACCTCGCCATCCCACCCTGCGGGAAGCTACGCTAACGACCAATTTTTCCCCTTGAAAGGGGAGGCTTGAAACCAGAATTATTTAATTATTAATTAGGGCTTGCTGATTAAATCTAAAAGTATTTACAGATAAAGGTAAGTGCCTTTTTGGGGCCTTGAAAAAGTGCCTGATTTTCAGCTATTGATGCTCAAAAAGTTAATATTTTAGGCGCATAGTTGGGCAGAAAAATCCCAAATTGACAATTGTTACTCCTACCTCCTTGCTCCCGACCCATTTCTCCCGACCCATTTCTCCCGACCCATTTCTCCTGTCTTCCCCTCCTGGGAGGGGTTAGGGGTGGGTTGTCTCCTACCCTCACCCATAAGACTTTTGAGCGCAAACCCTAATTATTCATTCGGTAAAAGGCATCTTGATACAGAATCAATCTCTAGAAAACTCCCAGTTACCTTCCCCTCTCTCGCGGGGACAGCAAGCATTATGGTTCATCTACCAGAAGGCTCCAGAAAGCGTAGCTTACAACATATTTATAACCACTCGTCTGGCTGGAGAGTTAAACCTAGAGACTTGGCGAAAGGCTTGGCAAAAGCTGATTGCACGACATTCGATCCTGCGAACTACCTATAGGACTCAGGATGGCAAACCCGTTGCAGTAGTTAGTCAAGACTGCAACGTCAAGATTGAGGTAACAGATGCTTCTGGGTGGGGATCCGACGAATTAAAGGCCAAAATTATGGCAGCAGTAGAACGTCCCTTCAATTTGGAAACAGGTCCGATAATGCGCTTGGATCTGTTTGCCCGATCGCCCCAAGAGTTTGTCCAATTGATAACCATGCACCACATTGCCGGGGATGGATGGTCATTTGACTTGCTTATCAAAGAACTCCGGGTACTATACGCGGCTTCTGTCGAGAATCTCCCAGAGGCAAAAATAGCTAACTTGCTGGCAGATTCTCCCTGGCAATACGCCGACTATGTGTCCTGGCAGTCTGAGATGCTCTTGTCTGCACGAGGAGAACAACTCTTTCGCTACTGGCAGAAACAACTGGCCGACTGCTTGCCGATTTTGAATCTGCCAACAGACAAAGCGCGACCAAGGGATTTAAGCGGTCGGAATGAATTCCATATTGTCGAGATCGACCAACGACTCCGAGAGAAACTGCTACAACTAGCTGCCGATATCGGAGTCAGTCTTTACCGGACTATGCTGGCTGCCTTCTTTGTCCTGCTACATCGCTTATCGGGTCAAGAAGACATCCTGCTAGGAAGCGCAATGGCTGCAAGGTGGAGCGTTGAGGAGCTTAAAAGCCTTGTCGGTTACTGTAACAACGAGGTCGTTTTGCGGGCAACTCTTGCGGATAACCCCACCTTCGTAGAATTTCTCGCCCGCATCCATCACACGGTAACGGAGGCACAGACTCATCAAGATTATCCCTTCGACTTATTAGTAAAACGACTCAACCCTTGTCGAGATGCTAACCGACACCCTCTAATTCAAGTCGATTTCACTTGGCGCAAGCATCGCTGGTACAAACCGGAGAACCCCGAACTCCCAGCAGGTGAGAAAGCACTGTCTATCGAGCCATACTTAGCCGTACACCAACAGGGTTCCGTATTTGATCTGAGTTTGGCAATTGAGGAACTTGACAAATCTCTCCATTTCATCTGGGAATATAGTGCCGACCTATTTGATGCCAAAACTATTCGCCGCTGGGCGAGACATTTAGAATGCTTGCTAGAATCGATTGTCGCCAATCCACAACAGCGCGTTGCGTTTTTACCAATCCTGAGGTCAGAGGAACAACATCAATTGTTGGTGTCCTGGAACAATACTCAGACAGATGCTCCCCAAGATAAGTGCATTCATCAGTTGTTTGCAGAGCAGGTAAAACGGAGATCAGACAATATCGCGGTAGTTTTTGGGAACGAACAAATTACCTATCGGGATCTGAACGCTAAGGCAAATCAATTGGCCTATTATTTGCAATCTCTGGGAGTAGGTCCAGAGGTAATAGTGGGGATTTGCATAGAGCGCTCGGTTAAAATGCTGGTGGGATTGTTGGGCATTCTCAAGGCAGGTGGGGCGTATTTACCCTTAGACCCTAGCTATCCGCGCGATCGCCTGGCTTATTTGCTAGAAGATTCGGGAGTAACTTTGCTGTTAGCTTCCGAAAAGTCAGTGGTTCGACTCCCAGAAAGCAAGGGACGGGTTGTTTTCTTGGATAAAGATTGGCCGGTCATTTCTCAGTATAGCGCGGAAAATCTTGCCCTTCGTACCCAACCAGCTTCTTTAGCTTACGTCATCTACACTTCAGGTTCTACCGGAAAGCCAAAAGGGGTGGAAATCGAGCATAAAAGTTTGGTAAATGCCTATCGTTCCTGGGAGCAAGCTTACCAGCTACGTCCCCAGAGCAGCCATCTGCAAATGGCGAGTTTCTCCTTTGATGTCTTTACGGGAGATTGGGTTCGCGCCCTTTGCTCGGGAGCCAAATTAGTTCTCTGTCCGAGGGACTTTTTGTTAGAGCCAGAAAAGCTGTATCAATTGATGCTCCAAGAGCAAGTCAATTACGCAGAATTTGTGCCAGCGGTAATGAGAAACTTAATCGAGTATTTGGAGAACACCGAGCAAAACCTAGATTTCATGAAGGTATTGGCGATCGGTTCCGATAGCTGGTCTGTGCAAGAATACCAACGATTTCGCCAATTCTGCGGTTCGGGAACTCGGTTAGTGAATTCTTATGGAGTCAGCGAAGCAACCATTGACAGTTGCTATTTTGAAAGCACCAAGCTCGAGCGACCCCTTGAGTCCCCAGTTCCTATCGGTAAACCCTTTGCCAACGCTCTTCTCTATATTCTCGACGATCATCTCCAACCGGTTCCCATCGGCGTACCAGGAGAACTGCATATCGGTGGCATCGGTTTAGCCAGAGACTATCTCAACCGTCCGGAGTTAAGTGCAAAAAAGTTTATTGCTAATCCTTTTATACCAAATCCGGTAGAATACTTACACTTCGGTGGCAATAAGGCAGAACCCACCCCTAACCCCTCCCAGGAGGGGAACCGTCTGTACAAAACCGGAGATCAGGCACGCTATCTCCCGGACGGCAACATCGAACTTCTCAGTCGCATCGACAACCAGGTAAAAATTCGCGGCTTCCGGATCGAACCAGGAGAAATCGAGGCGCTACTGGCGAAACGCCTAGAAGTGCAGCAAGCTGTAGTTATAGTTCTCGGAGACCAACCGAGTAACAAGCGCCTGGTGGCTTATGTAGTTCCCAATCAATCTTTTTCTCCATCTTCCCAGAAAAATTGTAGCGACTTTGTCAATAATCCCTTGTATGGGAAGCAAATGCAGAAACTAACTCCAAAACTGCGTGCTTTTCCTTGAGAAAAGCTGCCGGACTATATGATGCCTTCGGCTTTTGTGATGCTAGACTCCCTACCCCTAACTCCCAACGGTAAAATTGACCGGCGGGCGCTCCCCGCACCGGACGGAACTAGCACCGGTAGCGATGCCACTTTTATTGAACCTCGCGATACCCTAGAATTGCAACTGACACAAATCTGGTCTGATGTTTTGGAAGTTTCTCCCATAGGCATCCGAGATAATTTCTTTGACATCGGCGGTCATTCTTTGTTAGCGATCGCCTTAATTGCTCGGGTGCAACAGCAGTTGGGAAAAAATCTTTCTTTGGGAGCACTTTTGCAAAGTCCGACTATTGAGCAGCTCGCTATTTCTCTGCGTTCGGGTAAAGATTATGAGTCAACTTCGCCTCTAGTTAAGATGCAGTCCGATGGAGATTTACCGCCTCTCTTCTTAATCCCTCCCAGCAGCGGCACTGTCTTATTTTATCTAGATTTAGCCCGCAATCTGGGGAGCGAACAACCGATTTATGGTTTGCAAGCGCCTGGTCTCAATGGAGAGCGATCGCCTTTTACTACTCTCAAGGAACTCGCCACTCACCACCTAAAAGCAATTAAAACTATTCAACCTCGCGGTCCTTACTACTTGGTTGGTTTTTGCGTGGGTGGTCATTTAGCTTTAGAAATGGCACAACAGTTACACCAACAAGGGGATACCCTGGCATTGCTAGCGCTAATAGAAGCTTCTGCTCCCGAACACCACAGGCTTCTGATTGATAGCACGCCAGGAAGAATGCTAAGTCCCGATATTTTTTATCTCAGATTATTTGCTGAAGAAATGAGCGCTCCTTGGGGGAAAGAAGTTCTCGTATCCTGTGAGGAACTACAACAACTGATACCAGAGGAGCGATTGGGGTATGTCCTCGAACGAGCTAAGATGTTTGATCTATTGCCGGAGGAAGTGAGAGTTGAGGATTTGGAAAATTTGTTTGAAGTTTTTCAAGCCACGGCTATTGCGTCTTATAACTATGAAGCGCGACCTTATCCAGGTAATATTGTACTGTTTAATGCCAGCGAGCAGCTAATAGATATAGGGGGTGATCGGACTTTAGGTTGGCGAGATTATGTTGGGGGAGAAATTGAAATCCACGAGATTCCTGGAGAACATTTCTCGATTATCCGGGAACCTCAAGTGCGGGTTTTAGCAGAACGGCTGAAGCAGGCACGCGATCGCGCTCTGGCGAATTAATATTGGACCGATGGGCGACAGTCGAGTTGCGTTGTAATAATAAACGCTTTTATTATTAAGATAATAAGTTATTTTTAATTTTGATAAAAGCAAAAACCTTGCAAGTCAAGGATTTTAGCGATACCTTTAAAAGGTATCGCTTATTTATACAGGTTGGTCACATAATTATTCCTCATATCT
>NZ_RCBY01000152.1 GCF_003838195.1 Okeania hirsuta | reverse complement strand
AGTTATGCGCTTCACAAAATGATTTGACTATTGCGACATACGCAACACAGAGGGGAAGTAGATATTTCTCTACGACACACTCGGAAGTTATGCGCTTCACAAAATGATTTGACTATTGCGACATACGCAACACAGAGGGGAAGTAGATATTTCTCTACGACACACTCGGAAGTTATGCGCTTCACAAAATGATTTGACTATTGCGGCATAGGCAACACAGAGGGGGAAGTAGATATTTTTCTACTACACACTCGGAAGTTATGCGCTTCACAAAATGATTTGACTATTGCGACATACGCAACACAGAGGGGGCAGGGCAAACGCATCTCGTCAATAAACTAGGGGTAATTATCAATAAACCGGGTTTTATTGCGCTTGTTGACAATAGACTTTCAACATATAGTGTCTATAAAATCAAATAAACACTACATATAGGGGACGGCAAAATAAGATGCGTTTGCCCTGACAGAGGGGGAAGTAGATATTTTTCTACTACACACTCGGAAGTTATGTGCTTCACAAAATGATTTGACTATTGCGACATCCGTAATAGAAGGGGAGTTAGATATTTTTCTACTGCAAACTCTAAAGTTATGCGCTTCAGAAAATGATTTGACTATTGCGACATCCGCAACACAGAGAGTAAGTAGATATAGCAGTCCCCAAGGTGCTTAGGACATAAAGAGCAAATATAGTATTGGCGGAGCAAGTGTGGCCACTATTCGCCTAATTATGGAAATAATTTAATTTCTCGGAAATCTACCCTAAACTTTTCCTCCCAATACCTCCGGTGACAAAACCTGATTTAACTTCCCACTCCGGTATCCTTCTAAATCTAAAGTGACATAAATAAACCCAAACTCTTTAAATCTTTCTACCAACTGAGGTAAATTTATTGTCAACACAAATTCTTTGATTTGTTCTGGCGGAAGTTCAATTCTGGCAGTATCTTTTTCCGAACGGACTCGTAAATTTTTTAATCCCAAATCTCGCAAATATCTTTCCCCACGACCAACTCTTTGTAACTTTTCAAAAGTAATTTCTTCCCCATAAGGAAAACGGGAACTTAAACAAGGTTGAGCTGGTTTATCCCACCAAGGCAAACCCAATTCTTTAGCAAGTTGTCTAACTTCAAACTTACTAATTCCTAATTCTGCTAAAGGCGATCTAGCTCCTCTTTCTTTTGCTGCTTGAATACCAGGACGATAATCTCGTAAATCATCTGCATTTACCCCATCTACTACATAAGAATAACCCTGCTTTAAAGCTAAAGGTTTAAGAGTATCATGCAATTCACTTTTACAAAAGTAACAACGATTTATAGGATTAGAAGTATAATTTGGATTCTTCATTTCATTAGTTTCTACTTCTTCATGGGAAATGCCAATTACTGCTGCTTGAATACGAGCATCTTCTAAATCTTCAGGTAATAAAGAGGGAGAAATAGCAGTTATAGCTAAAGCTTTATTTCCCAATACATCATAAGCAACTTTTGCTACTAAAGTGCTATCTATTCCGCCGGAGTAAGCAATCAAAGCTTTCTCCATTTCTGAAAATATTTTTTTCAGTTCTTTTAGTTTTTTTGTTAACATTATTTTCTCTATTTATTGATTTTTACTGTTGTTAATTTAATTATTATTGATTATAGCAATTATAGAAGGAAGAGGGAAGAAGGAAGAAGGAAGAAGGAAGAAGACATATTAGATCTTCTGTTGTTTTAGAGATTCCATAAGTCAAGAGTAGTAATGGAAGTTGCTTATAGATGCTAGTAGGGTGCGGTGGAAATACAGCTACTATTTTTATTGATCACTTATTACTCAGTTTTTTGTACAACCTCAAAGCTTCCTCTAGTTAATTGACTTGAGAAAAACCAGACAAATTATTTTTTCTAATACCATTTTTAAATCAAGATTGCCCTAGTCAGATTTTGTGGAAAAATCATCCATTCCTTACCATTGCTAGAATTAACTATTAGCCCAACTTTTCTCACCTACAACCTCAAAGCTTCCTCTAGTTAATTGACTTAAGAAAAACCAGACAAATTATTTTTTCTAATACCATTTTTAAATCAAGATTGCCCTAGTCAGATTTTCTGGGGAAATTCTCAATTAACTGCCATTGCTAGAATTAACTATTACCCAACTTTTCTCACCTACAAGCTCAAAGCTTCCTCTAGTTAATTGACTTAAGAAAAACCAGATAAATTATTTTTTCAAATCATTTTCAAATCCAAGTTTCCCTAGTCAGGTTTTGTGGGGAAATTCTCAATTTCCTACGATTCTTGAAATTAGAACACTTTGCCCAGATAGTGAGGTACAGTTTTAAAATTAATCTCTTTTCTCTACCCCCTACTTCCTACTCCCTAAATTCCTAAAATTTTGTACCTCCAAACTAGAAAAATTGTATAAATATTAGCTCAAACTTTCTCAGCGACAACCTCAAACCTACCACCTAAAACTTTTTTCAATTCAAAACTCTCGCCTAGCAAAAATAGCTATAGTAATTGATAAAATCAACATTGTATAAAGCAAAGCATAACCAAAATTAGTAACTAAAGTAGCTATACTTGGCAGTAGACCATAAACTGAATCATTTTTCAAATCTAATCTGCTTAAATCTGGCAATACTACATATAATCCCATCATTAACTTTTTAATTCCAGGATTATCACTTAACTCACCCAATTTAACCAAATCTCTACTTAAATTCCCCATTAAATAAATGCAAAATGTAAATAATGTCGCTAATAGGGAACTGGTAAATACACCAAATAAAATTGCTACTGCAGTAAGTAAAGATAACTGAATAAAAATAAATATTACTGCTACTAAAATACTAACTATAGGATATGAAATACCACTTAGATTCAGAATTAATCCATATATTATTGTCATAGTCAACAATAAAACAGCCAAAACTGCTGATAAACCAATATATTTACCAATAATTAATTCCGAACGACTTAATGGTTTAGCAATCAAAACATAAACAGTGCGTTTTTCAATTTCTTTATTCACCAAAGCAGTGCCAATAAAAACCGTCACTATCAAACCTAAAACACTAATAACTGCTAACCCAAAATCTAAGATTATTTTATCCTCCGTACCTACAGATAATTCTGGGATTAATCTAATAGCAGCAATCATTAATAAAGCAAAAAAAATAATTAAATAAAGGATACGATCACGAATTACTTCCCAAAATACATTTTGAGAAATTGCCAGAATTCTCCCTAGATTCATAAAATGTTTCCTAACCTCCTATTTCCACTTATTTTTTATCTCTAAATTTTTGTCACATCTTCTGACTGGTTTTCTGGTTTAACCAGTTTCTTTTCTACAGCACTACATTCAACATTTCCAACTCTAATTGGTACTGCTTCATTTTGTGAAGTATTACCATAACTTCTTTGACCTACTTTTTCTTCGATTTTACAATTTTTACTCAGATAATAACCTTCATCTTTTGCTGTAATTCCTTCCCAAAATAATTGTAACTCTAACTGATATCCAGACTGATTAGCAACTATTGGCGTTTGTAACTTCCAGAAATCATCTTCTTTAACTTCAGATATTTCTTTAGTCACTTCATCTTTAATATTTTGCAGTTTCAACTTCATATTAGGTACGGATAATTCCACTCTTTGAGTTGCTAACTGATTGTTCAATTTCTCTTGCATTAAATTCAGAATTTTTGCGCCTCTATAATCGTTTATTGAAGGCTTTATCAGTCGATAAACAAATGTACTTTTACTCAAATCATCCTCTCCCATGGTGGGATATTGTTGTACTATTCCCTGAATCACAAAATATAATCCCAACCAACAACTAACCAAAAAATTGACCAAAACTAAAATGACAAAACTAGGCTTTGATAATACATCAACTTTTTGTTCTGTCGATTCTTCCGGAGTATTCAATACCAAAATTATCGCTGCTATGCACACTGCAATTATTGGCCAAGATATTATAGCTACATACTTCAAATTTATCTCTAATTTTTCATATAAAAGAAAGCAAATTAACCCTGCTGTAATCCAGGGACTTAAACTGATACCTCGAAATACAAATGGTTTCTGAGTTGTCAACCATCCGACAGCAAATGTTAAAAATAACCAGCTTAAAACAGAGATAAAATCAACTTCTACTTCCCTATTACTATCAATTTCAGACACAGCTATTGACACCAGTAATAACATTCCGCTCAACAATAAAAATGTTTGCCAATGCCAGAACTTAGGAGGAAGTAATAAATTTAGTAGATTCTTTAAAAAGTCCGTAATACCTTTAAACAGATCGGTAAAACTTTTCCAAATTTCTTTCATGTTAATTCAAACCTCTGCAGAAATAAAATAGATACTATTGCTAAATGACTGCAAGTATGAGCCAGTGTAATTACTAAAAACTTTGGCGTTCTTAATTCTCCTAATGCTCGTGATAAATCAATCATATTACCACTATTTTTAGGCTTTTCATTCCATAAATTTTCACAGAAATTAAAACCGATAAACTTCACAATTAGAGAAATCAAAAAGCTCAGAAATATGAAAAGTATAAATACAGGATAAATTGTGCCTATCTTACCAAATAAAATATAAGCTACGATTTCTTTTTCCAACAAACCTGGGACAATACTTACTACATAAAAAAAGGATATCCATCCTATACAAGTAGAAATTAAATTCATTACAGTTGCATACTCAACACTAACTTTTGGAATAAAATTAAGTCGGTATTGAAGAAAAAATGATTCAATGGCAATTACTAATAATAATATTAAAGATCCAGAGACAATAGCCCTCAAAGGCAAAATAGTTAAGTTCATAGCTAATTTTTGGGGACAAAGTAAATAAAATATGATTCAGTCGGTCTAAATTTTGATATTATCTAAGTTAAGCTGATATAAATTCCGCTAACTGTGTTAAAAAATGTGAATTGCTCTAATATAAACTTCATTTAGTTGAGTTACATAATGATTAAAGTAATCAGTAGCGAGAAGGTAAGTTGCTTTAGAGAAACTCTAATATTGTCTATCCCTCCTTCCTTATTTCCCGATCGTCACAGTTAACTTGTAAGTTTTGTCCAATACGGAATTACTATCAAAAAAATAATTACAAATTATAAATACCTACTTACTTATGAGACCTATGAGAAGAAACGGGATTGGCATACGCACTGCACAAGCCATGTCAGAAAGAATTGTGGGACAAATTCATGTTTACGATGGCTCCAGCAAAGGTAAATCTCAAGCAGCATTAGGAGTAGTTTTACGTTCCATAGGTCTAGGGATACATTCTGACTCTCTAACTAGAGTATTACTACTGAGATTTCTCAAAGGTCCTGACCGTTCTTATGATGAAGATGCTGCTATAGAAGCCTTACAGAAAGGCTTTCCTCATCTAATAGACCAAGTACGCACTGGTAGAAGTGAATATTTTGGCCATGATGAAATTATTACATTTGACCGTCAAGAAGCCCAAAGAGGTTGGGATGTGGCCAAAGGAGCGATCGCTTCTGACTTATATTCAGTTGTGGTCTTGGACGAACTAAATCCAGTTTTGGACTTAGGTCTGTTACCAGTGGATGAGGTCATTCACACTATAAAGGATAAACCAGAACAGTTAGAAATTATTGCGACAGGTCGTGCAGCTCCTCAGGCATTGTTGGACATCGCCGACTTACATTCAGAAATGAAACCCCATCAACACCCAACTGCTCAAGCTCATAATATTACAGGGATTGAAATTTATACTGGTGCTGGTAAGGGTAAGTCTACTAGCGCTTTGGGTAAAGCATTACAGGCCATAGGTAGGGGTATTAGTCAAGACCAATCTCATCGAGTCCTAATTATACAATGGCTCAAAGGAGGTATTGGTTATACAGAAGATGCAGCGATCGCCGCTTTACGTCAAAGCTACCCAAATTTAGTGGATCATCAACGTTGTGGTGGAGATGCTATTGTGTGGCGAGGACAACAAAAAGAAATAGATTTTGTCGAAGCAGAAAGGGGTTGGGAAATAGCTAGGGCAGCTATAGCTTCTGGTTTATATAAGACTATTATTTTAGATGAACTTAATCCTACTGTAGATTTAGAATTATTAGAAGTAGAGCCAATAGTTGAAGCTTTATTACGCAAACCAAAAGATACGGAGGTAATTATTACTGGTCGTTGTCTTAATCCACCAGCATATTTTGATTTGGCTAGCGTTCATTCAGAGGTTTTCTGTCATAAACATTATGCTAATCATGGGGTGGAGTTAAAACGTGGAGTTGATTTTTAAAAAGCGGTCAGTAGTCAGTCGTCAGCAGTCATCAGTCAGCAGTAAACGTTTAGAAGGGGAATGTTACCCCTCTGCGCACCTTCCGGTTTATAGAAACTGGGGATATTTTACCCAAGTAGGAGCAAATGGCTATTCGCCCCTACAAGCTGATAGTTGTTTGCATAGCATTCTGGTAGGGAAATGCGCTCAAGCTAATAGCTAGTTAGGGTTTGCTGATTAAATCTAAAAGCATTCACATATAAAGACAAGTGCCTTTTTGGAGCCTTTAAAAAGTACCTGGTTTTCAGCTCTTCACGCCCAAAAAGGAGCGTATTTTAGGCGCATAGTTGGACAGAAAAATCTTGGGAAAATTCTTACTCCTACCTCCTCTACATTCCCATTTCTCACCTTCTGGGAGGGGTTAGGGGTGGGTTGTCTCCTGTCTCCTACCCCAGCAAAAAGACTTTATTCAGCACACCCTAATTAAAAAATCAAAAAACTCCCAGCTTTGAGTAACTGGAAGTCCTACAGAAAATTATTTTTGTCCAATGACAATAAAATTATTTGACGAGAGAAATTTCTTTTTCAGCTTGCTCAGATACAACTTCATTATCTTCTACTAAGTCTAGCTCGCCACCTGGTGCTTCAGGATGCTGTTGAACCAGTTTTTCTTCTGCTGGTACTTCCATAAATTCATTCCCAGTATCGACATCAGTTTCTGCTTTACGAGTAATATAACGATTAGCAGAAAAAGCACCTAATCCCATTAAACCTACTGTACCAGCAGCAATACCAGCAATAGCAAAGTCAGACTTACCGGGAAAATTTTTGCTTAACCAAGAGTTTAATGAAACTAATGATGTTTTCGACATCGAATCTTTACCCTTGTTGCTGAAAATACAAGCTTCTGCGGTACTAGAAAAAAGTACACCACCAGCGATCGCTACAGTGGACAAAACACTGGCCATAATATAATGTTTTTTCATTGTTTTTCAGTAAAGTCCCTTTTGATTAAGGAATTTTAACAGCACTTTCTAAAAGTCGCAACCAAAGCAAAAAACTTATACCAATTTGATCAATGTTTGCTACAAATAGCTAGGGTACTTTTTAGGAGTCAGGAGTCAGGATGAATATCTTCGATGTCATTTATTAGTCCATAAATCATCTTTTTAGTCAATCAGTACCAGGTCATCGAGGTGGGAACTGGTCGCTAGGATGCTGCCAGATCTGCTCCGTTGAGTAAGGACCTGTGATGGTGGAAGTAGAGACGATACCGTCCAGGCAACCTGGGGTCAGGGCCTTAGCGAACCAACACTCAATTGGAGCCTCGGTCTTAACCGGGAATCCGATCTTATGTGGGGTGTTGTATCGACGACCGTAGTGAAACGGTTGACCAGCGACAAAGATTGCGTCTGCATCGAGTTGTTTCTCTGCCTCTTCCATCAGGCGTGTGGCGTAACGCTTGCCTTGGTATTCGGGCAACACTGCTAGTGGTGCTAGGACGTACACTTTCAGGTGTGGTGCTTCGTCAATTGTCATCGGGGTGTAGCAAGCTTGGGCGACTCCCTTGTAAATGATAGAGAAACTACCGTCTTCTATCAGGTCTCTAGCCAGGTCGGCGTAGAGTTTGGCGTGCCGCTCGTCATAGAGTCCTCCAGCTGCGGCGAAAGCTTCATACTGGATCTTCCAAGCAAGTTCGGTGGTCATAGTGCCTTGTTTGAGTACATTAATTAGTAACGCCCCTGACTGGTGGAGTCAAGATTTGGACAGCCTTCGTTCTTATTCACCTTCACCGCATTGATCGGGTTCGAGTAGACCCTCGCTCCCGGAGGGAACAAATTGCTCTCCGGGCACAACCTATTTGAATAAATAAAGAAAAAAGATGTTGCTGGATCTAAGGTATGAAAATAAAAACTGAAGAATCTCAAATATTTGTCATTTATATAGTTTAGCAATCGCCAAAGAATACAAATCATACCCACGTATCAACAACACCAGAAAAAAATATTGTTCGCTAATCCTATCCACCTTAAGGAAAGTTCATTAATTGATAATTGATAATGGATAATTGATAATTACCTCTGGTTAAAACCGAGAGGATTGAATATAAGGAAATATTACTTCTTTTTTCCCCTTAAAAGGGGAGGCTTTAAACCAAAATTATTTAATAATTAATAATTATTTAAAACTGCCTTTAACTTTCTTCGTCTGGAGAAATATCACTGATTTCTGCATCAGGATTAAGGCAATTAGATAATAATTCTTCTGTAGTTAATTCCACATTAGCACTTAAACCAACAACACAAGAAGAAAAACGTTCGGGAAGTAAACTCAGACGACAACTTTCTAAAATAGCAGCTTCATTAGACTTATCTTGAATTGATTCATTAATTGTTTCTACACAAGTGCCCAACTCATCAACTCTTCTAACTCGTTGACAATTAAATAGAATATCTTCTGCTGAAAGTTCTTCTGTTGTACTATCATATATTTTTGTAACGCATCCTGATAAACCTCTGGGTTTGAGAGCTGCACCACAAGCATTAGCTACTTCTGCTTCAGATAAACCCACACTTAGCAATTCTTCAGAGCAAATTTTAAAAGATTTTTTATTTGCTTGAGCTGTTGCTAATTCCGGATTAACTATCAACAGGCCATAACTAAAAACTCCTAATAAATAAATCCAGCGCCAATGAAAGAATTTAATAGATAGAGAAAACTTCTTAAGGAATAAATTAGAAAAGTTAATGTTAGAAATATTAGGCATAATAAATAAATCAATAGGTTTACTATTCAAGAAAGGTCAATTGACAAAGCCTTGGTTAAATAGTATATAATATAAGATTGTGGTTAAATTTGATGTTAATGAGGAAATTATATGTCTCGATATAGAGGTCCACGCTTAAGAATAGCGCGTCGTCTTGGTGACTTACCAGGACTGACTCGCAAAAGTCCCAGACGTGCTTATCCCCCTGGTCAACATGGTCAAAATCGCAGAAAGCGCTCAGAGTATGCAATTCGACTAGAAGAAAAGCAAAAACTGCTTTATAATTATGGTCTCAGAGAACGGCAACTCCTACGTTATGTAAAAAAAGCTCGTCGTGCAGCAGGTTCCACAGGACAAGTATTATTGCAACTACTAGAAATGCGTTTAGATAATACTGTATTTCGTTTAGGAATGGCACCAACTATTCCCTCAGCACGACAGCTAGTTAATCATGGTCATGTAACAGTAAATGGTAAAGTTGTTAGTATTGCTAGTTATCAGTGTAAACCAGGAGAGGTAATTAGTGTTAGGCAAAAAGAGGCTTCTCAGGAATTGGTAAAAACTAATCTTCAATATCCTGGTTTAGCTAATATTCCTAGCCATTTAGAATTTGATAAAAATAAACTTGTTGGTAAGGTTAATAGTATTGTGGAACGGGAGTGGGTGGCACTTCAAATTAACGAACTATTAGTTGTGGAATATTACTCCAGACAAGCATAGAGATTTTATATCAGGGAACAGGGAACAGGGAACAGGGAACAGTAGGAAAAACATTTTCCCTTCTTTGGTTTATTATCAGTCTATGTCCTAATTAGGGTTTGCTGAAAAAGTCTTTGAGTAGGGGTAGGAGACAGCTATACTGGAGACAGGAGACAGGAAAAACGGGCAATGAGCGAGGAGGTAGGAGTAAGAATTGTTCCTTGATTTTTCTGTCATGCTCTTGCCTAAAATACGCTTCATGCATGAGCGTCAAGAGCTGAAAACCAGGCACTTTTTAAAGACTCCAAAAAGCCTAAAGTCTTTAGATGTCAATGCTTTTAGATTTGATCGGTAAGCCCTAATTAACTCGTTCTTTGCTATAGTTTTTTATCTTAAATTTTTGATTTACTCAACTAAACCCCGTTTAGTTTATTTTTAGGCGGGGTTAATGAAGTTAGAAGTCAAAAGTCAAAAATTAAGAGTCAGAATTTTTTTTGGTAACTGGGATTTTGAACAACTCTCCAAAAACATTTCGCCTCAAAAGGCTGGGTTTTAGACCCAATTATTTTGATAATATTGAAGAAGACAGAAGGCAGAAGGAAAAATTGCTGATGATAGTCAACGACCGATCATTTCGTGTCTTATAACCCCAAACAATTTTAAGCACTCCCGTTGATAACTGATAACTGATAACTGATAACTGATTTCAACCACCAATTTGTGACATAGTTCGACCATAACTTCCAGTAGTGCCAGACTCTCTTTGTTTAAAATTAATTTCTGGTTTAATACCCAACAAATATTCTACCTGCTGCCGTAACTCCTCAACAGAAACCCCACTACGCAGCGCACTTTTTAAATCTATTTGACCCATTTCATTCAAAAGGCAAGGTCTTAACCATCCATCTGCTGAGAGACGCATTCTATTACAGCGATCGCAAAAACATTCTGACATTTGACTAATAAATCCCAGTGTCCCTTTTGCTCCAGGAATCTGAAATACATCGGCAGGGCCATTTCCTTTAACAGAAGATTCTGTCAACCCCCATCGTTTCCTAATTTTTTGCCGTAATTCTTCTGAAGATATCCAACCTCGATCGTCAAATAATTTATCGTTACCAATGGGCATAAATTCAATAAATCTAACGTGCCAATTACGGTCAATAGTTAAAGCTGCTAAGTCTAAAACTTCATGGTCGTTAACCCCAGGAATTACCACTACATTTATTTTTAAAGGGTCAAAACCTACATCATAAGCAGCTTGAATGCCATTCCAAACCAGTTGCCAACGACTACGACCCCGATTACCAATAATTATATTAAAAGTATCTGAGTCTAGAGAATCTAAACTAATATTAACTCTTCTCAAGCCAGCTTTATATAAATCTTTTGCCATACCCGCCAACAAAAATCCATTAGTGGTCATTGATAGGTCCTGGGTTTCTGGGAAAGAGGCGATCGCTTCTACTAAATCTATCACACCAGGACGTAATAAAGGCTCGCCTCCGGTTAATCGAAACTGAGTAAAACCTACAGGAATAAAAACTTCTTTTAGTAGAGTTAATAATTCATTATGAGTTAGTAAGTTTTGTTGTAATACATAGTTAATTTCTGCACCTTCTGGCATACAATATTGACACCTAAAATTGCAACGATCTATCAGACTAATTCTTAAATAATCAACTTTATTCATGTTAAAAATATTGTATGGAATACAATTTGATATTATACTGAATAGCTAAGATATTTCTTAGGAGTCAGGAGTCAGGAGTCAGGAGTCAGAATGAATGGCTTTAATAGCAGTTTTTAGGTCTGAATTTATCTTTTTAGCCTAAGATATATCTCCTATAAAATATTTTAATGACATAGTCAGAGTTAAAGACGGAAAAAAGCTATAGCAGGGAATAGTTCAGGAAAGCAACAGCTCATCTGTGAGAAAAGTAAAGTATCTCTTGTGTCTTACAGTTCATCATCAACATAAGTCAAACACCAACTCGTTCCTTGCTATAGAATTTGGATTCTAAATTTCAGTAAGTTGCATAGATAAATATCTGAGCATTATTAAAACAGATTCTTTTGATGAAGTTTAGGTAGGAAAATATTTTTCTTACTGTTGCCTCTTGACTATTGCCTGTTCCCTGCAATAGCACAAAAGTGCATAAATAAAGACAACAACTCCTAACATTTCAAAAAACTCTTCAATCGTTACCAAGATTTCATAAAAAAAGTTATTAGTATCATACAAATAAGCGTAATATCCACCAACCATTTCCATCCCTATTCCACCTCCAACATAAAATATTCCAGCGAGAAAAAATAGATATTTTATTTTTCTAGGCAGAGACTGAAGAAATTTTAGATAAATGAATAGAACAGTCATAACTAATATTAATCCTGGAATTACCCAAGTGTAATAAAATATTCCCGTCGCATTCAGCATATCTCGCAAAGGATGAATTAGTTGTTCGTGCAAGCTAATTGTTTCATCAAGTCCTAGATAGAAAAATATGACAGATAGACCTATCCACTTCCAAAGATATTTATCCTTCTGTTGCCATTTTTTATGAGAAATTATTCCCAGAATGACACAGCAAAAAAATAAACTAAAAGATGAAAATAATGAAGGAATGGTATATTCTCCATCTACATTAAATTTATCAATCAATTCGGTAGAATTAGAGAAACCATAATATTGAAAAAACTGCCCGGTAATACTGGCAATAGTTAAGCCAATAACAATAAATATCAGAAATATAATGGTTTTTTTGGGAGATAAATAAATCATATTAAAGTTACTAATTTAGGAGCGTGAAATTTTGGCGACATAATCTAAATTTTGTAACGCCCCGTTCACCAGTAGCTAGACAAGGGGATTTTTACGAGTTACTCATGCCAAAATATAGCATGAAATTATCAATCTTTTATTACTGCAAACCTAAAGAATCTGCTCTCGATTATCATAAATAAGTTCCATTTTTGATAATTCATTTTCCGAGCAAATAGTAAAATATATTTTAATTTCACTTCCTTGAAAATATTTATTTATTTCATTTTTTATAAGTTCAATTCCACTCATTGCATTCTTATCAGGATCAACTAATATTATATCTATGTCATTAAATATTTTATGCCTAAGATAAGAACCGAAAAGATAAACTTTACAATTACATTTAAGAATTTCACTTTTTTTCAATGCAGATGATAATCTACTTATCCTGCTTGCTTTCTCATCCTTAAGCAAATAGTTAAAATATTTTTCCCCTTGATAACGAATTGCTCCCATGAATTCTCTGAGCATAAAAAGACCAATATTACTATTGATACATTCTTTTTTAGCACTTATAGAATAATTAGAATAGGGATTAGAGCAAATAATAGCGTCTATATTTGGATCGACTGATTGAATCTTTTCAAGTGTATATTCAGTAAAGTAATAGGTATTAGTAACAAATACTTTTAGTTCCCTTTCATCACTTAAAATAACTTTGAATATTGCCCTATTTAAAGCATTCATTTCTTTGATAAATGAATGATTTGCTAAATACTCATTTATATATTTGGATATAGTATATTTTCTGTACTCTATTTCCTCTTCCCCTCTAACTTCTAAATCTTGCGTTTGTATTCCTAATTTATTTTTCACAAAATGATCGAACTCTCGTGGAAAAAGTTTGTAATCATTTACCTTCTCTTCAAAAAGACAATTTTCTTTGAAAGAATCCGCATGAATTTTATATCGAAGCATTTGTCTATAAAGCTCCCAAGGATATTTAAAATTGCGTTTATTCCCTTCAATTAAATCAATAATTTTTTGATTATTAGGTAAAATTGTGTCAAGACATCTTTTCTTCCATACTTTTTTCACATCGCCTGAATTTCCTTTTGTTGCCTGTTCTGAAAATGGACCATATTCCTCAAAAATAGACCTATTTTCTTCTAAAAGGTCATTTACTTCTCTCAAAATCTCATTTTCATCAGTGGTTACCAGAGTCTTAAAAAGTGCTTGGATTTTACTAGAGTGTTGCTCTTTCCATTCGCAGATTTTTTCGACTGAATATTTATCCTCAAGTTCATCTATCATCTTATGGCAATCAAGACAAAGCATAATTAAGTTAGACGTACCATTCTTTTGTATAGAATCAGCTAGTGCGTGTTCTGAGCGATGTCCAGTATTTCCTGCCCCAATAATATGAGCAGCATTGGCTATACTGACAGATTCATCTCCAATATCCGAAAACAGGTACTTATGACAACTAGGGTTTTGACAAAATCCTCCGCACTGAGACCATAACTTTCGTTTTGTATTAGTTGATATTGATTCCCTAGCCATTTATGATATTTGCTGTATTGATTTGGATGAAGGTTTGAATAAGTAATACTAACATGAGATTTCTAATATTTAGGCAATTCTCTAATGTCTAATTTATAGTTAAGACGTACCGCCTTTTTAGGCTTATAAAAATCCCTTCGTTCAAAAGTTTATCACCAATAAATCTAACAATAAGTTTACCTTTTAGCGTTAGTTTTCATGGATAATTTTGCAGAAAAATATAGTATTTGAAAAAGCATATATTAATCTTTGAACCCACTGATATATCCAACAAAAAAATCAAATTTTAACGACAATGATACAACTTATAACGATAACCATTTATTTTAGGTAGAGAATTAGAATACTTCCGACAATTGAAAGTTTCTAAATCGCTTCCTTCCACTTTCAAATTAACTGCCCATAAATCTAGAGGTCGTGGTGTTTGAGAAAGGAATTTAGCCAAAGCTGAATCAGGAATTAATCTTTGCTCTTGTTGTCTTTTCATTAATAAAAATCGAGGTTGAAAAAAACTAGAGATATTGATTTTCTCTTCTTGACGTTTAAATTCCAGACCAAGGGCAATTAAAGCCCGAATTTCAGCATGAGTTTGATAAGTTGTAGCAATTAAAGACGGATTTTTAGACTGTTTTTTAATTGCCTCAACTAAAAGGTCTGCACGCCGTGATTTTTGATATCCATAATTACTAACCACCGTTAATCCACCGCATAAACCCATTAACAAAACAACAACAACAACTCTTTTATTAATCAGTTTTAAATTTGCCGAAATTAAATCTTTTTTCGTTGCTCCTTCCCCTTTTATTTTCCCACTTCCCAACTTCTGTAAAAAATTTATTAACTGGAAAAATTGAAAATTTTTCTCCTTCTCAGAAAAAACATTTTCCACCTCTGCCTGATTTTCCAAATTATCAAAATAATTGGGTCTAAAACCCCACCTTTTAAGGCGAAATATTTTTGGATAGTTGCTCAAATCCCCGTTATAAAAATCACTTCTGATAACTTCGTTAACCCAACACTTGCCCAAAATTGCCGCCAATAAAATAATGACAATAGGAAAATAAACAAAATGATAACGAGCAGCAAGAGATAAATCTTTACCCATACCATAAATAATAAGTAAAAATAAAGCGATCGCTCCTACAAAAAAACCGACAAAAACCTGAAAAGACAAACGGTTATCAATATCATTCATCTGTACTTTCCCACCTTGCCATAAACCAGGAGCAACCCAAACCAACATAATCAAAAGTGTCACTCCAGATAAAATAGTCACAAATAAACTTGTCCCTTCAATGGGCAAAAGCCATACCATTGTCAATACCCAACCCAATAAACGAGGGATAGGATGCCAAATTTCATCAAGCTCAAAGCTAGTTGATATCCAGTCAGTAAGTTGACTATTGCCAATACCACCCATAATAGGCAACCAAACCAAACAACTAATAAACGTTCCCAGAGCAACCAAATAAATTCGCCACCAATAACGTTGAAATAGGTTTTGAATATCTCTCAACCAAAACCAAGCAATAACTAACCCCTCCGCACTCAACGCCAAGGCAAAAAAATAGTGAGTGGAAATTCCCAAACTATTAATTATAACCCAAAGAAACCCCAGCCATATTGGAAATATCTTGCGTTTTTGGAGATAAGGCATTATTGCTGTCAAACAAGTTACAGAAGCAATAATCCATAAAATAGTTAAAGTGTAATGACGAGATTCTTGGGCGAGGTAAATGCCATAAGGAGAAATTGCCATTAATGCTGCTGCTATATGACCTATTAATGGAGAAAACGCCAAGCAACCCAAGCCAAAAATTGCCGGAATAGCAATTACACCAAAAATAGCACTGAGCGATCGCCCTACCCAAAGAGAAACCAATTCTCCGTCAGTGGTGAATAATTTAAACCACAAATGATTTAGTACAAAATAGAGTGGAGGATGATTATCTTCACCCAGTAGATGATGAATAACATCGGTAGGAGTAGAGGTTGACTCAAATTGTAAGGGTGACAGTAATTGGTCTAGACTAATAACTCGATCTAAAGGTAGGTCAAAAAAGCTATGACCTAGACTATAACCCAATGTAGCAATTTCGATAGATGAGGCAGATTTTTCAGCTAAGTTTGTCCAACGTAGAGTAATGCCTAGAACTATCCAACTAAATAGCAGTATTAGATGCAACCACCTCTGATGATTTTGGTTAACTCGATCATTTCTCATTCTTTTGAGTGACATCTCCCACACTAAGCTGACGCTATAGTATGGACTTCTCGTTTCCTAGCCCCGGTATCCCGTCGGGCTCCACGAGCTTTAAGGACGGAATGCCCTACCGCCCTATTTTTGATATTTATCGCCGCATTTAAGTCGCGGTCTATTACTATGCCACAATGCGGACAAGAATGAGTTCGTATGTCTAATTCTTTAGGGACTTTTTCTCCACAATTTGAGCAATCTTGGCTTGTATTTTTGGGGTTCACAGCTATAGTCTTTTGTCCAGCATTTCCAGCTTTGACAGTTAAAATAGATAAGAATTGTCCCCATCCAGCATCATTAATTGATTTACTCAAACGGGTTTTTGCTAGCCCTTTAATATTTAAGTTTTCATGGGCGATAACTTCAGCTTTTGATAATAATTCATTGGCTGTTTTGAAGTGAAAGTCTTTACGCTTGTCAGCTACTTTTTTATGTTGTTTAGCCACAGCTAGAAGAGCTTTTAACCATCTTTTGCTACCTTTCTTTTTACAGGATAAGCGTTTTTGTAGAGTCTTTAATCGCTTCTGAGATGAGCGATAATATTGAGGAATGGGAACCGACTCTCCGTTACTTGTTACCAAAAAGTCTTTTAACCCCATATCTATCCCCAAAGTATTTTCTGAGGTAGGTTTAACTTCAGTTGTGAACTGAGGAACCGACTTATCTTCTAGGGATAGCGTCACATAATAACCATCAGCTTTGCGACTAATAGTAACAGTTTTGATTTGAAATCCTTCTGGTATTGGTCGATGCTGAATCAACTTTACCTTACCAATTTTGGGCAAGTTTATCTTGTTTCCTTCAATGCAGTCTTGCTTGATTTGAGGATAGCAAAAGCTTCGATAACGTCCTTTTCCCTTAAACCTTGGCTTCCCTAATCTAGTTCCATTTTTGTCTGCCTTAAACCATCTATCAAAGGCAAGTTTTACCCGTTTTGTGCAGTCTTGTAATACCTGAGAATGAATTAGCTTGTATTCAGGAAACTTATCTTTGGTATTGACTAAATCTCGTTTTTGAGAGTAATAATCTGGATTATCTCTTAGTTGAGGAATTGGCATCACCAAAGGGCAAGCGTTAACTGGACAACGATTTTCTGACCACCACGAAAACCGCTCTCCTAACCTATAGTTGTACTGCCGACGCAACAATTCTAACCACATTTCTATTGTGGCTATTTGTTCTTTGTTGGGTAATAGCTTGTACTGGTAGGCGGTTCGCATATTTACTTTGATTTGGTGTATGCTTTTATTATATAGTAATGAGCGCTGGTATATTTACAAAATTATTAATTATTAATTGTCGAACATATTCATCAATTTTTTGTAGGTGCTAAACAAGTATACATATTATTCTTTGATCCAACTACTGGTTTAACTTGAACAATATATTTATTAATCACCTTTTCTACTTCAATTTTTACATAATTAGACATTAAAGATAACCATCCATCAATATCAATATGCATCCACTTTTTACTAGCCTTATTATCAACAGCAAACTCAAGCAAGCGACTCATATTTGCTGAACCTGCTGTTTCACTAACTTCTTTCATCATAGAGTAAGTCAAGCTGTAAAAAGGTTCGGAACCTTGTTGAAAATATGTTTCCCACCCACTCCAATCTAAGTCCTTACGAGTTAACACTTTCTCAGCAAAAACAGTAGCCAGACCCTCTACATAACAATCAAGTAATTGCGCATTTAATAAGTGAAAAATTTCATGACTTAACTGTCCGTAAAAAGCATATTCAGAGGGTTGATGACTTAAATAGATAGTAAACTCACCTTGATTCGCATTATTAAGTGAAGCTAAAGGTGTTGTGTGTAAGCGTAAATTTATTTTTTTTACAGCTATTCTTGGCTCGCCGTAGAGTTGTTGACTATAATTAAAACCTGATTTAATAAAAGCATAAATACTAGCATTATTTAAACTATTATCTAAAGCGTTAACTTCTGGTGATGAAATAAATTGAACAGAAACTTTCTGCAGTTTTAAATTAGGAATGTAGAGAAAAATCAGCAATGAAATAAATATAGTGAATAATAGCTTAGGTCTGATAAACTTTAGCATAATTTGTATCAAAATCAACACGGATTAAATTTTTTATTTCGCTAATTAATATTGATATTGATGAAATCAAAAAAATCTATGACTATTTCCCAAAAACAAGCGTTCAATAGAGAAATAGCCCATAAAAAAACTCAACTCGATATCGCTTATTCTATATCTCAGAAGTACGGGGTGTTAACAAGAAAAGCTCTAATGTGCCATTAACCTTAATTTTGTAAACTTCTTCAGCTTTAAACTTCTTTTCAATGCCAGACAGTAGATTTGGTGATGGATTAGCATATGCTAACCAGATACGCGATCTAGTTTTTGGTAAACTTTCCAGCCAACTTTCTACAGCTTGGGGATTATCTTCAGGTTCGTCTATTCTTACCTCAATAGTTGCAGAACCCCTATAGTAATGATTCAATGCTCTGGGACGTGACTGATTAGCTTTCCAAACAATTACGTCCCCAGACTGCTCGTTGGTTTGAATAAGTTGGACAAAACCCCGCCAATCTTCTCGATCCTTTACTGTATAGTAACGCTTCAAACCCCCACCAATAGCAACAAAATATATCAGAGCGATCGCCACTACCGGGATTCGCCACCGACGCCAAACCCCCATAAACCCTGCTGCCAAAAGGATAAAAAGATAGGGGGCAGTAAACAGAAGGTAACGATCTACCCAGAGAGAACGGGAAATTTGAGAAACTAAAAATATTGGAATTAAAGGTAAAAATCCCCAGGCAGCTGCCCAACCAAGTTTATGTGAATTTCGTTTCTCAAAAAAGGCTAAACCTATTAAACTAGCTACCATTACGGAGTAGAGATT
>NZ_RCBY01000151.1 GCF_003838195.1 Okeania hirsuta | reverse complement strand
AGAACTATCGTATTATGTCGATAAATTGCGCAAATTGTTAACTAAGTCGAAACTCTACAGACATATAGCGCTTTCATTTGAGTAGGGACGTTGCATGCAACATCCCTACAGGGTTATCATTTTTTAATGTGGTTCATTGACCTGAAAACTCTCTAGTAGCTCGTCTAAACTAAAATTGTGAGTAAAACCCAACGCTACGATCCCCCCAACCCCTCTTGGAAAGGGGGGAGAGGTCTATATTTTCTAAAATTTACCCACATTTTCAAGCTAGACAAGCTACTAGGTAAAACTAATTAAACAGACATTGCATCTACTTTGACATAACGAACACTTGCCAAAGCTTCCACCAAACTACGAACCGCAGCTATCATCGCCACTTCATCATTGAGGCGGTTAATAGCAGAACCCACACCAACTCCTGCCGCACCTGCAGCAACAGCTAGTGGAGCAGTTACATTAGAAATACCGGAAGCACACAATACAGGTACAGATACAGCACGAGAAATTTCATAAGCTGCTGCTAGAGTAGGAGCCGCTTTTTCAATTAACCCTAATGTTCCAGGATGAACAGGTTTAGCACTGGTACCACCCTCAGTTTGAATAATATCAGCACCAGCTTTTACTAACTCAGTAGCTAGTTGTACTTGTCGGTCTAGTTCTAAAGTATGGGGAACAGTTACAGAAAGAGTAATATTAGGTAACAGGTCGCGAGTTTGTTGAGTTAACTGCAATACTTCCTCCGCTTCAAAGCGTATACCTTTGGCGTAGAAAGGATCGTAGTTACCAATTTCAATCAAATTAGCTCCTGCTTCTACTGCTGGTAAAAATCTAGTGGGTTCGATGGCAGAAACACAGATGGGCAAGTTAGTTAAACTGCGCGCCATTCTCACTAAATTAGGATCGGCAGCAATATCAACGTAGGTTGCACCACCGAGGGTGGCAGCTTTGACAGTTGCTGCTACTCTGTTTGTATCAAAATTAGTCAAACCACTAATAATTTTTAGAGCTTGGCCATTTTCTAATGCAGTTTGTAATCTAGATTCACTCATCATTGTAGATTAATCCTTTTGCTGATCTTGTTCTCAACATTAATTTTGCCATGGAGACAGCAGTTATCGCTCAAGTTAAAAGTCAAAAGTTTTCAAAAGTCAAAAGTCAAAAGTCAAAAGTCAAAAGTTTTAAGTACAGGACTTACGCAAATTGACTTTTAAACCATCATCTGTAGGGGCGAATGGTATTTGCCCTCGCTATATAGCAATGAGTGCTCATATTTACAACTTCCAGCTCAAAGTGCAGTATTAACAGGACTTACGCATAACCACCTCTCTTGGTAGGGGTTAACAGCCGTTAACCCCTACAAATGGTGTATAATTACCTATTTTGCGTAAGTCCTGATTAAATTAATTTGGCACAAATCAAATATAGCACTACAAGAATTGGGCGCGGACATTTTTCAATCCTAAAACCCTTTTACAGTTTGCTATTCCCTGTTCCCTATATCCCTAGCGCTATATTATTTAGATATTATGAATAATCAACAATTTTCTGTAATTTATGATATTTCTCACTATTGGCTAAAAAATGCTCACATACCTGTATGTCTTCTAGAAACTGATTTTGACATACCTAGTCAAACTAGGGAGGGTTTATCACTGGTGGATATCGAAATTAATGAAGGAGTTATTATACAAGTCGTCTACTCCTTAACACATTTGCCCTCTCCGGAAACTGAGAATATTCCTACTATAGACCTCAAAGGTGGCCAGGTTTGGCCGTGTTTTGTGGATATGCACACCCATCTAGATAAAGGTCATATCTGGATGCGATCGCCTAACTCAGATGGTAGTTTTAATGGTGCTTTGGATGCGGGTGCTAGGGATGCGGAAAAATATTGGAATGCTGAAGATATTTATCGTCGGATGGAATTTGGTTTGAAATGCAGTTATGCTCATGGTACAAAAGCTATTCGGACTCATCTTGTCTGTTTTGGTGAACAGGTAAATATTGGTTTGGAGGTATTTCAAACATTACAAAAAGAGTGGGAAGGTAGATTAATATTACAACCTGTTTCTTTGGTTAGTGGGGATTATTATCTTATTGAAGCTGGAGAAAAATTAGCTGATAAAACTCTTGATATTGGTGGAATATTAGGAGCAGTTTTATACATGAATTCAGACTTGGATAATCAATTGGAGAGGTTATTTAGTCTGGCGAAAGAACGTCAATTAGATTTAGACTTACATACGGATGAAAATGGAGACCCTAATTCTAGAGTTTTATACAAAGTTGCTGAGAAGGCAATTAGTCATCAATTTTCTGGCAAAATTATTTGCGGACATTGTTGTAGTTTGGCGGTACAAACTCTGGAACAAGTAACAGCAACTCTCAAGTTAGTTAAGGAAGCTGGTATTAGTATTGTTAGTCTGCCAATGTGTAATCTTTATCTCCAGAATAGGCAAAATAATCATACTCCGAGATGGCGGGGAGTTACTTTATTACATGAGTTGAAAAAAGAGGGAATTTCTGTTGCTGTGGCGAGTGATAATTGTCGCGACCCTTTTTTTGGATTTGGCGACCATGATGTTTTGGAAGTGTTTAATATGTCAGTGAGAATTGCTCATTTAGATATGCCTTATGGGGATTGGCCTTGTGCTGTTACTAAGACTCCTGCGGATTTAATTGGTTTACCTAATATTGGCAGAATTGGAATTGGATTACCTGCGGATTTAATTCTGTTTAAAGGTAGGAATTTTAGCGAACTTTTATCACGACCTCAACATGACAGAGTTGTTTTGAGAAATGGTCAAATTATTGATACAACTTTACCCGATTATTGTGAATTAGATAGTTTATTTGAATAGGAGGAAAATTTACGGGAGTAATAGGAGGAAAATTTACGGGAGCAAGATGCTCCCACTGCTAAACAATTGAATTTTGACAGATGTAGGTTGGGTTGACGTAGGAAACCCAACACAAATAGTCCTAGTAGTAGACGCTCCACAGCTAAAACTGTGCATTAGCTTTTAACTTGAAATTCTTACTTTTGAATGCATGACTTTTGACTTTTGAATTGAATCTAATGCACCATTGAATAAGTCTCAGTCTACTACTGGACTGACACAGCTAAAATGGTGCAATAAGTGTAGGTTGGGTTGAGGGACGTTAGCGGAGCTTATCCGTTAGGATAAACCCAACATTAGTAAGGTTTTGTTGGGTTTCACTGCCGTTCAACCCAACCTACATTTTTAGGCGTGTCAGTCTACTACAAACTTGAGACAGATACCTATCTTTGTTGGGTTTCCTTTGCTCCGCAACGCTTACGCGAACGTCAACCCAACCTACTGGACTGTTTCATCTTAAATGTTGCAATAGGAAATTTTTAAGAGATAACTTCCTCTATAGGACTTACGCAGATACGCTATATATAGTACTCATAACTATTGTCCAATAGTTACTGGACTCTATACACAGTGTCTTTGCGTAAGTCCTGCTCTAGCTACAATGGCAAATCTAATGCACTATTTTAGGTGAAACAGTCCACTACAGTATTATAATTAGGTAGATATTAGTATTTTAATTCTCTTTAAAGGTAGAAATTTTAGCGAACTTTTATCACGGTCTCAACATGATAGAGTGGTATTAATAAATGGTGGAGTTATTAATACAAATTAACCTGATTATTGTGAATTAGATAGTTTGTTTTCTGGATAGTAACTTGTCAATTATTTTCAACATCAGCAATAGCTAAAAAAAAGACATAATTGTAGAAGTTATGTCAGAATATGGCCGATCGCTCAAAAAGACATAATTTTAGCAGTTATGTCTTTTTTTTATCTCAAAATACTAGCGATTTTATAAAAAATAGGAGGGTGAATCTCATATTTGCAAAAATACTTTTTTTACTATATATATATTCCCTGTTCCCTGTTCCCAGCTCCGGTGTTCCCTAAAAGCGATAATTTTTTGGCTTTATTCACGCATTGAGATGCACCCAAATAGGAATATAGTCAGGACTGACGAAATTAACCTTTAAAACGCCATATTTAGGGGAGAATGCCATTTGCCCTCACTCGAAGTTAAAGACATAATTGTGTTAGTTATATCTGTTTTATTTGAGTAAAATTCTTGTCAGTTTACTCAAATTTTGACAGTATTAAGTAGTTAGATACTGACTGATAATTTATAACTTAATGAGAGGTTAGTTTAAATGAAATTTGTTTTAAACTCTCAAAATGTCTATGACTATTTAGTAGAAAATGGTTTATGCGATTCGCTACAGGAAGCGGAGCAATATCCCTCGCAGACATCTCAGAGTAATATTGAGCGAATTACTGCTAAAAATTTTAATTTATTAGTGACTTTGCCAGATGGTCGAAAACTACTTGTTAAACAAGAACAATATAATTCTCAAGGAGAAACTGCAGGTGAATTGTTTGGGGAATGGCGAATCCAAAAATTTTTACGGACATTTCCCGAACTTGACCATTGGCGTCTCTTTCTACCAGAGTTGTTACATTACGACGCCGAGAAATCTATTATGGTCTCTACTTACCTGGATAGTTATCGGGATTTAAGTGATTTCTATTCCAAGGAAAACAACTTCCCTACAAAAGTTGCTGCTGAAATCGGTAGTTATTTGGCGACGGTTCACCGCGATACTTGGAATCAGAAAAATTATCGGGAGTTCTTTGCTAGTGAAGTTGTTCGTGCTAAACCTGAAGTATCACCACTTTTGGTGCAGAGTCTTGAAAGGATAGGGCCAGAAATTTTTGGTATCGCTCCTGTAGATGGGTTGAGATTTTTTACCCTTTATCAACGATATGACAGTTTAGGGCAAGCGATCGCTCAACTTCGCGAGACTTTATCTCCCACTTGTCTGACTCACAATGACCTGAAACTAAATAATATTCTCGTTGCTCAAGAGTGGGAAAATTCTAGTGGGAATATTGTGCGGTTGATTGATTGGGAGAGGTCTAGTTGCTCAAGAGTGGGAAAATTCTAGTGGGAATATTGTGCGGTTGATTGATTGGGAGAGGTCTAGTTGGGGAGACCCTGCTTTTGATTTGGGAACAGCGATCGGCAGCTATCTGCAAATGTGGTTGGGTAGTTTGGTTATTAGTAATTCTCTCTCCATTGAAGAATCTCTCAAACTTGCCACTACACCTCTAGAATTACTTCAACCTTCTATTGCTGCTTTAGCTCTAGCTTATTTTGACACTTTCCCAGAAATTGTGGAATATCGTCCAGATTTTTTGAGGCGAGTAGTACAGTTTGCGGGTTGGGGTTTGATGACAGGAATTTTGTCAATGGTTCAATATCAAAAGACTTTTAATAATACCGGTATTGCTATGCTTCAGGTTGCCAAAGCATTATTATGTCGCCCAGACTCATCAATGTCTACAATTTTTGGTGTTGCTATTGAAGAAGTATTCAGGAGTCAGAATTCAGAATTCAGTACGCTCAGTTAGACTGCTTAAACTCAGAGTATGAAAAGGATTCAGCAATACGTCGTAACGCACCATTGCATAAGTATCAGAGTCAGTAGAGTGTGTGATACAGCTTAAATTTAGAGTATGAAAAGGATTCAGCAATCCGTCGTAACGCACCATTGCATAAGTATCAATCCACTACAATCATACTTCTTCCTTCCTTCCTTCCTTCCTTCCTTCCTTCCTTCTTTCCTTCTTCCTTCTTCCTTCTTCCTTCTTCCTTAAAAAAACGAGGTTTAAAAATTATGCAATTACTTGAGTTTCCATCCCATCACTTCCCTACTGGAGTAACTGGACGATTAACAGAAGTTTTATCAGACATTGTTGAGAGGGTAGAAATTTCCTCTGATTTTTGTATTCGTCATCCTGAGTACAAACCTTTAGATTTGCCTGCTGAGGTAGTTGCTCGTTTTCAAGCTTTACCAACACAAATGCGGGATAAATATCTGAGTCTACAATTGCGTAGTTTTCTCTATGGTATCTATTACAATGGTTCGATGCAAACTTCCCTAGCATTGGATAGTGAGGAAAATAGTCGCCCATTAGATTTGGAGAATAATACTTTTCTTGGGGTAGAAATGGAATTTTATCTTCAGTTAGATGAAAGTAATAGGGGGGAGGGGTATTTTGATTCTGGTTGGTCGGTTTTGAGAGAGGAAACCGATGGTACTTTAGCTGTTACTAAGAATGGTTTGCGACTACATATTGAACGAGAAAAGCATCTTCAAGAATCTCATAAAGCTGCTGTTGTAGGGGATTCGGTAGCGATTCTGATGCCTAAGAATTTGGTGCAAAATGGTTTCTATATGGCGGTTGGCAATTTGGGTACTCAGAGTAAGGTAGAGTCGGAAAGTCAATCTGGAACAGTGCGAGTTTATTTTAATGTTACTCCTGAAGGTGCAGTAGCAGTCATGGGTAGTTTGACAGAGAAATTAAATCAGGTTGCTGTTCCTTTCAGTTTTAAAGTCTTGTATAATCCTGCTGATTATGAGCGCTACGATTCTGGGGTGCTTTATTTTGATAAGGGTGATTATGATTTAGTGAGGCAAGTTTTGTCGGATGTTTATGGAGAGAATAAATCCTATTTTCAATCAGAAATACCTTTATTTACGATGGAGTTGGCACCTGGTTTAGGATTAGCTGAAGAACCAGACAAAAAATTTGCTAGTCAGGAAAGTTTTGGTATGAATAGGTGTCAGATTATAGCAAATGGATTATTGACAGCTTGGCAACAGGGGGATAATTCGACAGAGGGAAAAATGAGGGCGATTTTGGAACAGTTTTCTTTATTAGGGATTGATTTGCAGCGTCCTTATTTGAATGCTAATTCCGAGGATATTTATAGGAAATTATAGTCCCTGTAGGTTGGGTTAAGCGATAGCGAACCCAACAGTAACTTATAAAGATTAACTTTTAGACCAGGCTAATTACTTATATGTCAGGACTTACGCATGAGGTACGAAAAACTAGGATTTGAGATTGCTTTCCATTCCGGAATGCTCCGCAAACTTTGTTGGTCGCAATGACGAAAATAGGTTGTACTGCGTGAGTCCTATATATGTTGGGTTTCGTTCCTCAACACAACCTACACTATTTTTAATAATTTTTCAGTTACAGTACTTTTCATTTGAGTAGACCAAAAAGTAGGGACGTTGCATGCAACGTCCCTACAGGTTTATCATTACCATCAGAAAATCAAAAAAGACTTAATCATCTTATTTATTTGTTCAATAATTATCTATTTATATCAAATTAAATGTTTTTTAATTCTTTTTTGATCAATAGCAATAATTATTTATCTGAAAATCGAGACATAATTGTGTTAGTTATATGCAATTTTAAGTTGTTCAAGCTATGGTAAATAGAATAAAATTCTGGCAATAATATAAATAGAAAGAGACAAAAGCAAGTCTGATACCAAATCAACAATTAATGAGGAAAGTTAAAATGGCTAATATCAAGATTACAGAATTAAATTCTGAACTAATGACCGAAGCTATTGCCAACGCTCAAGCACGTCGCAATAACTTTATTTCGGAACTCTCTGAAGAAGAAGCAGCAGAAGTTTTAGGTGGTATTATTTTTCGTGTTCCATTTCTAGGAATAACCTTCGACTTCTAATAGATAAAATAATGTAGAGAGGTTTCATGGAACCTCCCTACAACAGTTTAAGAAAAGGTTTATGTAACTTCTGGAGAGATTTAATAAGAATACACTTCAGATAATAACCAACAATTGTAATCAAATTGTAATTAAGTAGTAAAAAAGCATTTGCTTAATATTGTTCCCTAGAGGCACCTTCAATGGAAAATGTTACTAACAACAAGACAACTCTTTGCCCTAGTGCGCGACCAGAAATGCAAGATAGTCAAGTATTTGGGATTATCAGTGGAACTGTAGACAAACCTCGTCTAGCTTATCTCAAGCAACCACTACCTGTCACCGAGGAAGTAATGGCTTTATCTGGTTCGGTGACACCAACAGAAGTGTTTAGAACTACAGCTCCCTGTGCAGAGAAAAAGTGTCAACATTTTGATGGAGCAAATTGTCGGTTGGCAATGCAAGTTGTAGAAAATTTGCCCACTGTAGTTGAGCAACTACCACCCTGTTCCATACGTACCAACTGTCGATGGTGGAAACAAGAAGGCAAAGCAGCTTGTATGCGTTGCCCCCAAGTGATTTCAAGTAACTATACTTCCTCAGAAGTAATTAAACAGGTAGCAAAACCTTTTGATAGAAGCGATAGATAATTAATAATTTCAGAAATTCACGAGTCAATCACGTCCTTACTTCAGTCAAAAGACTGTATCTGTCGGTTGGGTTAAGTGTTCTTCAAAACCCAACAAAAACTTATATCTTTTGGTTTTTTTCCGTACAACCTAAACTATAAACTATTTGAATAATAACTTTTCAGTTCAGCCCCATCAACTGGGGCTATTTTTTTGTGCCTTTTATTGTGGTTCAATACCATCAGAAAATCAAAAAAGACATAATTGTGTTAGTTATTTCTTCAATAATTATCTGCTTAGATTAAATTAACTTTCTTTTAGCTAGTTTTTACTCAATATAGACGATTATTTCTCTAAAAATAGAGACATAATTGTGTTAGTTAGATGTAGTTTTAAGTTGTTAAAACCCTTGCATTTATAGGAAAGGTTAGGCAATAATATAAATGGAAAGAGACAAAAGCAAGTCTAATTCCAAATCAACAACAACTAATTTTACTTAAGGATCAACTGAAAAATGGCTAATATTAACATCTCTGATTTACATCCTACTGGTGCTGACTTGTTCTTAGATTCTGAAAGCTATCTCCATGATTTGAATGAGCAAGAAATGACGAATACATTAGGTGGATGGTATGTCCATTTGATCAGGACTACAATTTGCTTTGGGAGTTAACTGCTGACTAAAACCTGTAGAAAGTAGTAGAGTCTGATTTATATCCACAAGATCCAATAACTAATTTTGTCAGGTTTAATATCTTTCTCACAAAATTCTATAGCTGTTCAATTGAACAGCTATAGATAGTAAGAAAGTCAGATTTATCGCATAGATTTATTCAGAAAAAAAATAGTTCCCTAGATTGTTAGGGAACTATTTTTTGATAATTGTTTCTTATTTAAGAAGCATTTTTGGCAGTGAGTTCACCAATCTGAATATTGGTAAGAGATTTGAATTGAGTAACCGCTCTATTTATCCATTCATCAAATAGATCGGCAGCAATTTTATTACGAAGCCAATTATCCAATTGCCGTTCAATAATTTCCTCTACAAAAACTAAATGTACTCCCTTAGAAGTCACAATAGGTTTAATCATCTGGGGAGGTTTGGCTGCAAAAACAGCCGCAGAAATTTCTGGTTTCAAGTCCTTACGATATAATATTCCTCGATATCCTCCTTTACGACGTAACTCTTTATTCTCAATGTATTGATGGGCTACATCATAGAAACTCGTTTCTCCTTCTTGAATCGCATAGAATAATTCCATCGCTAAATCTTCATCATCCAAGACTACTTCATACACCACCACCCCAGCATAATCTAATTGATGTTCATAAAAGTATGGCTCAATCTTATCTGCAAACAGATGAATAGCTAATTTTGTAGACAAGCCATGATTGTAAACCACTTCTTCAAAATCGTCTAAAGACAGATTATTTTGTTTCATCCAAGCCCAGGTATCCTCTGTACTAAGAAGTTTATACATTTTTCGGTATTTGTCGGCCATTTCTTGCAATTCTTCAACTTCTAGCTTGATTTCAGCCTCTTTTATCCCATTTGCTATTACTTTACGGGTAATGATTCCTTCTATAATCTCAGAGGTTTTTAGAGATAGTTTAACTTGTTGCAGAATATCTTCAGTTGTAATAGTGATACCTTGTGACATGATTTTTTTCCTATTAATTAAAACAAATGAGTATCAAGAGCCATCTTTAGATGACTTCTAAGTAATGTGTAATGTGAGCGTCTCTGTAATGGAAAGAGACAGAATGTTTTCACCAAGGGAGGAGGATGCTCCCACTGGTCAAAAACTAGATTTTGGCAAAGCAACAATGACAATTCCTAATTTCTCCAGTGCTAGAATTACAGTTCAAAACATTAAAACCAGATACAAAATAATCTCAACCTCTACAACTCTAAACCTCCTTTTTGTAATTTTTTAAACGGATCAAGAACAAAATCAATCAGACGCCGCTGACGCACAACAACTTCTGCCGTTGCTGTATCTCCAGGACGCAAAGCAATACACTCATTAGCACTGGGAATACAAGTCTGATTCAATTCAATTTCTAACTCATAAATTGCTATATTCCCCTGAGGAGTTTCCTGCATTTGTGAAGTAGGAGAAATCTTTTTTAATGTTCCCTCTACTACACCATAATCCTGAAAAGGATAAGCGTCAAATTTCATTTTGACCTCCATTCCTTTCTTTAATGAACCACTTTCTGAAGTTGCCATTTCTGCCTTCAAAAAAAGATTTTTACCTTGTGGTGATACTTCTACAATCATTTCTCCTTGTTGCACGACATCTCCCACTCCTTCAATGGGCAAATTAAAAATAGTACCTCCTTGTTGCGCTCTAACTACTCGTTGCTCCAATTCAAAATTTAAAGAATCAATCTCTTTTTTTGTCTGAGAAATTTCACCCTGAGCGCTAATAATTTGACTATCCATATTCTTAAGTTGTTCTTTGATTTTTGACATGGCAATATCTCCAGAATGAGTAATTGTTTGAGAACTATTTTCTTGTTCTGTTAAACGTAATTCTGCTTGCTCAATATCTGCTTTTGCTTGATTAATTGTTCTTTCATAACTACTCTTTTGTTCTGTTAAACGTAATTCAGCTTGTTTAATATCAGCGTCTGCTTGATTAATAATTCTTTCATAACTACCTTTTTGCTCTGCTAAACGTAACTCTGCTTGCTCAATATCTGCCTCAGCTTGATTAATAGTTCTTTGATAACTACCTTTTTGTTCTGCTAAACGTAATTCTGCTTGCTCAATATCTGCTTCTGCTTGATGAATAACCCGGTCGTAACTACCTTCTTGCTCTTCTATTCTTAGTTTTGCTTGTTCCCGGTCTGCTTGACTTTGTTCCCATATTCTTTGTCTTTCTTCTCCTATATCTTCCTTTTCAACTACCTGAATTTCTGTCACTGCACCTTGCTCCCAAAGATTACGATAACGTTCAACTTCTCTGAGGGCTTTTTGCCAGCGAATTTCTGATAATTTATAAGCAGTATTACTATCTTCTAACTGCTGTTTTGCTTGATTAACTTGAGCTGATTTTTCTTCCCTTTGTAAATTTAATATTCTTCTAGCAGCTTCTAAATTTTGTTGTGCTTGATGAACTTGTGCTAATTTTTCTTCTCTTTGTAAATTTAACGTTCTTCTAAGAGCTTCAAGATTTTGTTGTGCTTGATGAACTTGAGCTAATTTTTCTTCTCTTTGTAAATTTAATGTTCTTCTCAGAGCTGCAAGATTTTGTTCTGCTTGATGAACTTGAGCTAGCTTTTCTTCTTCCTGTAAATTATAGGTCGTATTCAGAGAGTGAAAGTTGCGTCGTGCTTGCTCTACCTGAGCTACTTTTTCTAATGTTTGGGATTGATTTTGTCGTTCTTGAGTACGAAGTTCTATTTCTAATTGACTTTTTTGTTGTTCAATTTTACTGAGTCTATTTTGTTGACTTTGCAGTTGAATATTAAGTTGAGCAAGTCGGTCGCGAATAGGGCGAGATTCTAATTCTATTAAAATATCTCCAGCTTCAATTTTGTCTCCTTCTTTAACATAAACTTTTTCAACTTTTGCCGTTTGTGTATATACTGTTGCAGCCGTAAAAGTTAAATTTAACTCTTGTTTAAGAGTACCACCTTGAGGTTCTAAACGCCCTCTAGCAGTACCAGTTTCATCTACTCTAGAAAACATTCCCCAGGGAAGAGCGATCGCTACAAATATTATTAAAAGATATAGTAATCCTCGGGTCCAACGTTGGGGTAAAGCATCTAATAATTCTTTAGTAGCAAAAGACCAATCATCAACAGATTTTTTTGTATCTAGTTTTGTCATTTCTGGCTCAGAAATTTTGGAGTTATTTAAACTTTTTTCTAGTGTTACTAAGTCAGTGTCTAAAGGTTTATGACCGTTTGATTCTACAGTTAAATTGAATTGTTGTGGCATGATTTTTATCAGTTATTAATTATCAGTTGTTAGAACTTTGTAGGTTTGGTTGAGGAACCGAAACCCAACACACACTTACCGAATAATTAATAATTAATAATTAAATAATTCGCGCCTTGAAGCCTCCCCTTTTAAGGGGAAAAAAAAGAAATAATATTTCCTTATATTTAATCAAGAACGGTTTTAACCAGAGGTAATTATCAATTATCCATTATCAATTAATGAAGGTTGTTGGGTTGCGCTATCGCTTAACCCAACCTACTACTTTTTTCTAGTTTTATTAAGTCAGTCTCTAAAGGTTTATGACCGTTTGATTCTGCAGTTACGTTGAATTGTTGTGGCATAATTTTCCTAATAATTGTGTTTTTTGTTAAATATAGGGAATAGGAGGGGACTTTGTAGGTTGGGTTGAGGAACGAAACCCAACATATACATTTTGCCCTTTGTCGGTTGGGTTGAGGAACCCAAACCCAACAGATACATTTTGCCCTTTGTCGGTTGGGTTGAGGAACCCAAACCCAACAGATACATCAGGAACAAAATCCAACAAATACTTACGGTTGTTGGATTTTGCCCTTTGTCGGTTGGGTTGAGGAACCCAAACCCAACAGATACATCAGGAACAAAATCCAACAAATACTTACGGTTGTTGGATTTTGCCCTTTGTCGGTTGGGTTGAGGAACCCAAACCCAACAGATACATCAGGAACAAAATCCAACAAATACTTACGGTTGTTGGGTTGCGCTATCGCTTAACCCAACCTACTACTTTTGACTTTTCATTTGAAACCCTAACATCTTACTTTTGACTTTTGAATTTTGACTTTTGAATTTGAAATTTTAACTTTCCAATTGTTGGCGATTCAGATAATAATAATGTCCCCGTTTCGCCATCAATTCTTCATGATTTCCCTGCTCAATTAACACCCCCCTATCCAACACTAAAATTACATCAGCTTTTCTCACAGTAGATAAACGGTGAGCAATAATTAACGTAGTGCGACCCTGGAGAATACTATTCAAATTTGTCTGAATAATACGCTCCGACTCAACATCCAAATGAGAAGTCGCCTCATCAAAAACCAATAAACGAGGATTTCCCAACAAAGCACGAGCGATCGCTAATCTTTGCCGTTGACCACCAGACAACAAACCCCCACCTTCGCCAATCTGAGTTTCATAACCCATCGGCAACCTTTGAATAAATTCATCAGCACCAGCTAACTTTGCTGCTCCTACAATATCCTCAAGAGTTGCAGAGGGATGAGCAATAGTCAGATTTTCCCGAATAGTGCCACCAAATAAAAAAGTATCCTGGTCAACCACACCTACTTTGTTGCGCACGGATGGCAACGAAATCGTCGTTATATCATAACCATCAATCAAAATTTTACCATCAGTAGGCGGATATAACCCCAAAACCAACTTAGAAATCGTTGTTTTCCCAGACCCAGAACGCCCCACTAAAGCCACAGTTTGTCCCGCTTTTACCTCAAAACTCAAATTTTCCAAAACATTAATATCGCTTTCTGGGTGGTAACGGAAAGTCACATTATCAAAAATAATATTACCCTGTAACTCTACCAAATACTGACGCCCTTCTGATTGTAAATCTTCCTCTGGTTCAGTATCAATCACATCATTAATGCGCTCCACCGCAATAATTACCTCCTGTAATTGATTCCACAAAACCGTCAGTCGCTGAAAAGGACTAATCACAGTGCCAATCAACATATTAAAAGCCACCAACTGTCCAATAGTTAACTCCCCTTGAATAACCAACCATGCTCCAAACCAGAGTAAACCCGTCGTTACCAACGATTCAATAGTTAAACTGAATATTTGCAGTCGGTTGCTAATCACCTGTCCAGAAAAGTTTTTTCTAATTGACTTATTCAGAAATTCCTCCCATCGCCAGCGTACTGTTTGCTCAACTGCTAGAGACTTGACAGTACTTACACCAGTCAGGGATTGAATCAGATAACTACTTTCTTCAGCTAGAGCAGCAAATATTTCTCTAGAGATTTTTTGTAGGAAAGGTGTGGCAATAAGTGCTAATAAAAAAAACGGTGGCACAATAACCAATGCTAGTAAAGCCATTTTCCAACTATACCAGAACATTAGTCCTAAATAAATGAAAACTGTCAGCAAGTCCAACACAATAGAAAGAGCTTCCCCAGTGAGGAAATTCTCAATTTTCCGATTTTCTTGAACCCGAGCAATAATATCCCCCACATAACGAGACTCGAAAAAACTCATGGGTAGTCGGAATGTGTGACGAATAAACCCCACAATCATTGCCAAATGTACTTTATTAGCAGTGTGGTCGAGCAGATATTGTCGCAAACCAGTCATTGCCACCCTGAATAAACCAAAGATGACTAAACCTAATCCCACTGCGGTTAGAGTTAGAGTGCTACCTTGAACAACTACCCGGTCTAGTAGTAGTTGAGTAAATAGAGGTGTAATTAATCCAAATATCTGAATTAGTAGAGAAGTGATAAATACTTCCAGTAGCACTTGTCCATGAGGACTGACCAACTCAAAGAATTGCCAGAAAGGAGTAGTGGAATTTTTGAGTTGTTTGATTAAAGCAGTCGGTTGCTAATCACCTGTCCAGAAAAGTTTTTTCTAATTGACTTATTCAGAAATTCCTCCCATCGCCAGCGTACTGTTTGCTCAACTGCTAGAGACTTGACAGTACTTACACCAGTCAGGGATTGAATCAGATAACTACTTTCTTCAGCTAGAGCAGCAAATATTTCTCTAGAGATTTTTTGTAGGAAAGGTGTGGCAATAAGTGCTAATAAAAAAAACGGTGGCACAATAACCAATGCTAGTAAAGCCATTTTCCAACTATACCAGAACATTAGTCCTAAATAAATGAAAACTGTCAGCAAGTCCAACACAATAGAAAGAGCTTCCCCAGTGAGGAAATTCTCAATTTTCCGATTTTCTTGAACCCGAGCAATAATATCCCCCACATAACGAGACTCGAAAAAACTCATGGGTAGTCGGAATGTGTGACGAATAAACCCCACAATCATTGCCAAATGTACTTTATTAGCAGTGTGGTCGAGCAGATATTGTCGCAAACCAGTCATTGCCACCCTGAATAAACCAAAGATGACTAAACCTAATCCCACTGCGGTTAGAGTTAGAGTGCTACCTTGAACAACTACCCGGTCTAGTAGTAGTTGAGTAAATAGAGGTGTAATTAATCCAAATATCTGAATTAGTAGAGAAGTGATAAATACTTCCAGTAGCACTTGTCCATGAGGACTGACCAACTCAAAGAATTGCCAGAAAGGAGTAGTGGAATTTTTGAGTTGTTTGATTAAAGCAGTAGGTTGTAGGAGTAGGGTGTAACCAGTCCAACAGTCTTTAAATTCTGGGTAAGTGAGATGGCGTTGACCAATAGCAGGGTCAGCAATAATCACCTGTTTAGAGGTAATTTCATAGACCACTACATAATGTTTACCTTCCCAGTGAGCGATCGCTGGTAATTTTTGTTTAGCTAGTTGGTCAAGACTTGCTTTTACTGGTCTGGTGGAATATCCGATACTTTCTGCTGCTGCAGATAATCCTCGCAGTGAAGCACCATTACGGTCTACGTTAGCAATATCTCGCACCCGGTTGACGCTGAAATTTTTGCCCCAGTAACGAGCCACCATAACTAAACAAGCGGCACCACAGTCAGAACCGCTTTGTTGAGCAAAGAAGGGATAGCGTCTGGTAATGCGCTGCCAGAGATGACCTACTCGTTGGGTGGGACTAGGGAAATAAGCTTTGTTAATGGTTTTTTGTGGTTTTACCTCTGGTTGCCGATATTCAGTTATGTTCGCTTCTGGCAGATTTTCATCAGAGGAATGGGCAGTTTCTGGCTCACCTTTTTTTTGTAGAGAATCGAGTTTGAGAGCAACTTGATGAAGATGTTCTCGGATTTCCGGGTGTTTTTGAATTAGTGGAAGAAGAGTTTCTCCAGGGAGATAGGAAAGTTTGAGGTTTACTGATGCTCTTGCTGAGTAGGGTTGAAAGGAATGATTAGGAAATAGAGTAGATTCCCCAAATGAAGCTCCTGCATTGAGGGTAGTAATTAATTCTCCCTGACTATCCAATAGTCTAACTTTGCCCACAGTTACAATATATATTCCTGGTTGAGCATCTGCTGTTTCCCAAAATAGACCGACTTTTGGTGTTAAGTATTCTGTAGTTTTAAAGCAATTTTCTATTTCTTTTTGTGAAAGTTGATATCCCAAGACATCAGTAAGCTGCCCCTGAGTCAAAGCAGGAGTAGATGCATTTTGAACCATAACTCAAAATTTTATTTACTATTAGTTATTAAAAGTGTGGAAACTTAATATTTTCAGGGACGGGTTATAGCAACCGCTAAGACCCTTAGAACGTAGACTGATGATGAAACCAGACAGGGAAATCTTTTCCCTCCTGTTCCCTGTTCCCTGTTCCCTCTCTTGGTGCGCGTTCCCTTGCGTCTGTCGCCGACGCGGGGTCGCACCGCTGTTCCCTGTTCCCTCGTATAAGATTTTGGTCTGAGTTCAGATCGCGAATCACAATATTTTTCCCATTAACATCTTGACCAGACATTTCTTCAGCTTTCGTTGGTTTTGGTCTGGTCGATAAACCCATTTGTTTGAGTAAGCGGTTAATATGGCGATCGCTCAATTGTATGCCAAATTCTTTTGCTAAATGTTTACCTAACCAATTAGCAGTCCACCGCTGGAATACATAACCAAATTCCTTGGGACTATTAGTTACTAACTCTTTCAAGCGTTCTAAATATTCTTCGTTAACTTCTTGGGGGCGACCTATGGGATGATTGTTCCATTGGTGAGCTTGACCAGATTTAGCAACAAGTATCCAATGTCTAGCGGTACCAGGAGAACAACCTATAGCTTTACAGATTTGACTTTGGCTTTTGCCTTCATCTGCTAGTAGCATGATTTCTATTCTCTGGCGATATTGCCACGACAACTTATCATCTAGATTTTTTTCTAGAAGTTTACGCTGAAAAGATGTTAAGCACTTTCCATGGACATCTGATTTACTCATTTTGACTTGCGAGTTTGAGCGATCGGACAACATAGGTTTTATAGTTATTTATTTATAACTCCAGTGTTTCTTGGAGTAAAGATATTTCTCAGCTACAGTTACTTATGCAATTTTGTCTTTTTAATTGGAAAAAGTAGACCACAGTAGGGGCAAATGGCCATTTGCCCCTACTGGTAGATTTTTTTCTAGAAGTTTACGCTGAAAAGATGTTAAGCACTTTCCATGGACATCTGATTTACTCATTTTGACTTGCGAGTTTGAGCGATCGGACAACATAGGTTTTATAGTTATTTATTTATAACTCCAGTGTTTCTTGGAGTAAAGATATTTCTCAGCTACAGTTACTTATGCAATTTTGTCTTTTTAATTGGAAAAAGTAGACCACAGTAGGGGCAAATGGCCATTTGCCCCTACTGGTAGATTTTTTTCTAGAAGTTTACGCTGAAAAGATGTTAAGCACTTTCCATGGACATCTGATTTACTCATTTTGACTTGCGAGTTTGAGCGATCGGACAACATAGGTTTTATAGTTATTTATTTATAACTCCAGTGTTTCTTGGAGTAAAGATATTTCTCAGCTACAGTTACTTATGCAATTTTGTCTTTATTAATTGAAAAGTAGACCACAGTAGGGGCAAATGGCCATTTGCCCTACAGGATTTTTGTTGTGACGTGAGGTCAGAGATCGGCAAAAGCGCTGTAAAATTCAGACAACGCCAGATTGTTTCTTCTCTCCTAAATAAATAAACGCTTTCTTCCTTCTTCGCTTATAATAATTGTTAAGATTTTTGAAAGCAGTCGTCATTTTTCTAATTTTCTTAGGTTATTATATAAATCCCGATAATTACTGGTAAAAAAACTTTCTCTTTCTCTTCTCCTTTCTTCTCTCCTGACTCCTGACTGCTATACGTCGCCAATCCGACGGCTCCCCTACCTGACTCCTTCGTCGTTTATTTATAACTGTTCAACCGGACATGATATTATTGCAGCGTTGGAAGATTGGCAAAAGACTAAATAGAGTTTGAGGAGTCAGAAATCAGGATAAAACCGGATTTATTTTCATTCAAGAAATTTCGTGGATCAACCCGGTTTCTAGGTAAGTCCTATGGGTGGTGGTGCATAGTAATGGTAGAGAGAGTGTGGGGAGATGGCGACCCACCCCTAACCCCGACCGTGGAGGGGAGTATGGGAGAAATTAAAAAATATATATCTTCACCAAAACCCATGCAGGACTACCGTCCTATGTATATAATATCTTATATCAAATCCGGTTGAATATTTTTTATATAGTTGTGAGAGTAGGAGACCCACCCCTAACCCAACCCACCCCTAACCCTCCGGTGGAGGGGAATAGGGGGGATTGAAGGCTTGAAGTATAGTTATAAACATATACTATATAACCGGATTCTATATTAGACATCTCCACCAAAAGAGTGAGTAGGCAGCTTTGCTGTAGGCAGTAGGGAACCCACCCCTCGCCCCTCCCCCTCCACCGGAGGGGAAATAATTGATAATTTATGTGTGAGAATTGATTTGATTTTTGATTTTTACCAGATGTCTATTAGTTATCATCATCGTCATCGTCGTCATCATCATCATAGTCATCATCTGACCGAATATTAATTACACTTCCATCTTGGCGAGTAATAGAATAAGCATCAAAATCATCATCGTCGTACTCTCCTACTACTGTTACTTGCTCTCCCACTGATAAGTTTGTGAGTTCCCGATCGTCAGTATCAACTAAAATTTGTCCTGTGCCATCATCAAGCATAAATTCATCACCCGAAATTCCTATGACTTGCCCGGAAATAATCGCATTGTCACCACGTTGTAATTCTCCTATGGGAGTTTGAGCAAGAGTAGGGGTGACAATGACAATTGAGAAAAAACTTATATAAGCAGCGATCGCTCCTGTTAAACTTTTTGCATCCCTACCAACTTTAATAAAATTCATGGTAATTAACCTATTATATCATGTCCGGTAGCATCGGTCTTGTATAGCAAAGGTAAGGAAGAAGGAAGAAGGAAGAAGGAAGAAGAAAGAGGGAAGAGGGAAGAAGGCTACCCTCGCAAGAAAAAACCATCATTTCCTGTAGATAT
>NZ_RCBY01000150.1 GCF_003838195.1 Okeania hirsuta | reverse complement strand
CTGTTCCCAGCTCCGGTGTTCCCTGTTCCCTGTGTCCTCACGCTTTGCAATATTTTATGAAATTGGTATTAGACTCAAACAAGCGCACTTTTTTCGATCCTAAAAAGGCTAAAACCAATATCAGTCAATGCTTTGATATTTAATCAGCAAGCCATAAATACATCTATAGATATCTCCATAAAAGAGGGAATAGGGAATAGGGAATAGGGAGAAATTTATCAGAACCTTAACCAAATTATCAGCTTATCTCTGTAGCTATTTTTTCATTAATAGATTAATATTAAGACAGTTAATCATTTTCTTTGTGGGTTTAATACCCCACCGTCTACAGGGTGTTCAAAATTACTTGGGGTTAGAATCCCCATGTAATTTTCCTCCTTACCCCACCGTCTACAGGGTGTTCAAAATTACTTGGGGTTAGAATCCCCATGTAATTTTCCTCCTGTCTCCTGTCTCCTGTCTCCTTCTTCAAATAATACTTATTGTTCAAACTTCTGAATAATTACGAAGTTTAATTATCCTAATTTAGACAACTTGAATACCATCAAGTAAAATGTAATTTTATGAATATTGATAACTGCCAAAAACAAAGTAAAAAAAATGAACTTTTTCCATAAGAATAAAAAATCACTAAAAAATTATAGCTTGACAAGCAAACTAGGATTAATATTACTAATCATCTTAGGTTATTTAGGCAATTATTTCAAATTACCTTTATTCTTTGGGGTAGATTTTCTCTTCGGTAGTATTGCAGTGTTTATGATAGTCGAACTCTATGGAGTTATATGGGGAACAATAGCCGCCTTCATTGCTGGTAGTCACACATACTTCCTCTGGCACCATCCCTATGCGATCGCTATCTTTACTCTGGAAGCTATGTTTGTGGGAATAATGTTAAAGCGTCGCCCTTGGCAAAATATAGTCTTGCTAGATGGAATATATTGGCTTTTGATTGGGATGCCTCTAGTAGCATTATTTTATGGATTAATGTTGAACGTAGGTACAACACAAACTGTATTAATTATGTTGAAGCAGTCAATTAATGGCTTCTTGAACGCCTTAATTGCTAACTTAATTGTTAGTTATTTACCTATAAATCAACTGTTTAAATTATCTAAAAATTACAAAAAAATCTCTTTTCAAGAAACTATTTTTCACTTATTAGTCGCATTAATTTTATTACCTGCTTTAATCCTCACAATCTTGAATGGACAACATATACTAACAATAGTAGAAAAAGATATTCAAAAAGAACTGAAGGCCACAACAAATCCTCTGGTAAATAATTTACAGTTTTGGTATCAAAAACACTTGTATGCTGTTGAAGAATTAGCAAAAATAGCAGCTCAAGTACCTGAGAATGAAATATCTACTCTTCAACAAAGTACATCAGTAATAAAAAAAGCATTTACCTCTTTTTTAAAAGTATATGTTACTGATGCTAAGGGTAATATAATTGCGGCTGAACCTGCATTGAATGAATTAGGAGAATCATTAGTCAACTTAAACATATCTAATAAGTATACTTGGAGCAAACTTGCCAAAGAATTGCAACCACAAGTTACAGATATTCATAGAGATAAAGCATCTCCTTTTCCTCATATAGGTATCATAGTACCAATAGTCAAAGAGAATAGCTTCCAGGGAATAGCTTATGCTTCTGTCGGCATAGCTGAATTAGGTCAACTTCAGCAACTAAATACTCAAATAAAAGAAATAAATATAATACTGGTTGATAGCAAACAATACATCATTACTGAGGGTAGTTCAGAGGCAACTACGAAGGAAAAATTTGACTTACAGGAAACAGGAAATGTGGAATACGAAGGAGATATCTTTAAGTGGCAACCAACAACACCAGGAATGCCAAAGATGAAACGATGGAAACAATCTTTTTATGGAAAAAAGATGCAAATTAGTGCCGATCTTCCTTGGACTCTATATGTAACATTACCTACAGCTCCTTACATAGACTTCCTAGAAACGAGTTATATTAAAAATTTGGTGACAATGCAAATAATCGCAGTGGTAGGATTAATCATATCAGTCTTAGTCAGTAAAAGATTAGTAGCACCGATGTTGACACTAACACAAGTCACTACAGACTTACCTCAAAAACTGCTATATCAAGAAATTCCTATAGGTTTGCCAAGGAAAAGTAAAATCGCAGAAATTAATACCCTCACTGCTAACTTTCAGTCAATGCTATTAGCTTTACAGGAAAAATTTACTGAAATTAAGCACACAAACGAATCTCTAGAAAACCGAGTCAGGGAAAGAACTCAAGAACTACACAAAAAAAATCGAGACCTCAGTGCAGAAATTCTGGAACGTCGCCGGATAGAATCTATTTTGAGCGATCGCGAAGAACGCTATGCACTTGCTATATCTGGTACAAACGATGGAATTTGGGATTGGGATATACAAACAAATCAGGTTTACTATTCACCTACCTGGATGAGAATTATTGGCCACGAAAATGACCCACTTCCTTACACTTTATCTACTTGGTCAGATAATATACATCCAGAGGATCTAGAAGCAACCCTCAGAGATGTAGAAGCACATTTAGCAGGAGAAACAGAACGTTATCAGAATACCCATCGCATCAAACATCGGGATGGGCATTATGTCTGGATATTTACCAAAGGACAACGTATTTGTGATGATTCAGGTCAACCCTATCGCGCTGTTGGCACAATAACAGACTTCACAGAGAATAAGCAAGCAGAAGATCGAACCAGAGCTGCTAAAGAAGAAGCAGAAATTGCTAACCGAGCCAAAAGTGAATTTCTTGCTACAATGAGCCACGAGATCCGGACTCCAATGAATGCAGTTATTGGGATGACAGGTTTACTGTTAGACACAGAGCTAAACTCACAACAGCAAGATTTTGTCGAAGTTATCCGCAACAGTGGAGATGCTTTATTGAGCTTAATTAATGATATTCTTGATTTCTCTAAAATTGAATCTGGCAAACTATGTTTAGAGGAACAACCTTTTAATATCCGAAGCTGTATAGAGGAATGTCTAGATTTATTGGCTCCAAAAGCAGCCGAAAAAAAATTAGAGCTAGCTTATCTAATACAGCAACAAACTCCTGAAGTTATAGTAGGAGATGTAACTCGGTTACGTCAAGTATTAGTTAATCTCCTCAGCAATGGAGTCAAATTTACAGAAACTGGGGAAGTGGTATTATCAGTAACAGCTTCACTTCAAAATCAAGATTTAAACCCTTCCCAAAAAAGGGATTGTCCCATTCCCAATCAAACAGAATGTCTAGAATCATATGTTCCCTGCTCTACTGTCTACGAAATACAATTTGCGGTCAAAGATACTGGTATTGGTATTCCTCAAGATCGCATGGATCGTCTGTTCAAACCTTTCAGTCAAGTTGACGCTTCTACAACTCGTCACTATGGTGGCACAGGATTGGGGTTAGTTATTAGCAAGCGGTTAAGTGAAATTATGGGAGGAAAGATGTGGGTAGAAAGTGAAGCAGGAGTTGGTTCGACTTTCTTTTTCACTGTAGTAGCTACTGCTATTGGCGAAAATTCATGTCTTGGTCAGAAATCAGAAACTGAAACAATATTAAAAAATAAACATTTGTTAGTTGTAGATGACAATGCTACTAACAGGCAAGTACTAACACTTCAAGCAGAATCTTTATGTATGATTTCTCAAGCTGTAGGTAGTGGGCAAGAAGCGATAAATTTATTACAGTCAGGACAGACATTTGATTTTGCTATTCTAGATGTATATATGCCAGTAATGGATGGCTTCACTCTAGCTAATAAAATTCGCAAGTTACCTAATTGTCAAGAATTACCTTTAGTTTTTCTCAGTTCTCTAAGTCAACTAGAATACTCTAGTCAAAACCTTAATATCAATGTTGCTGCTTATCTCAACAAGCCAATTAAACAATCTCAACTAGAAAAAGCTTTAGTAGGTATCCTGACAGGGGGTATGGTTAATAGTACTCAAAAATCTAAAATTCAATCAAATGTCAAGTTAGCAGAAAAATTACCTTTAAAAATTCTATTAGCTGAAGATAATGTCGTTAACCAAAAAGTAGCAATTAATATTCTCAAAAATTTAGGATATCGGGCTGATGTTGCCGCTAATGGTTTAGAAGTATTAGCAGCTTTACGTCGTCAATCTTATGATGTGGTACTGATGGATGTACAAATGCCAGAAATGGATGGTTTGACTGCTACACGCCAAATTTGTACTGAATGGGAAAAAGAAAAACGCCCGCGTATTATTGCTATGACAGCTAATGCAATGCAGGGCGACCGGGAAAATTGTCTAGCTGCTGGTATGGATGACTATATTAGTAAACCAGTTCGCTTAGAAGCATTGACTACAGCTTTAAGTAAATATGGTCCCCCACAAACAACAACTGAAAAAGATGTTTTACCTCAAGCAGAGTTAGAAGGAGTAGTCGATCTAGCAGTGCTGCAAGAGTTGAAGAAAATGGCTGGAGGTAACTCAGAGCTTTTAGTAGAAGTAATTGATTGTTATCTGGAAGATTCACCTAAACTTTTAGATGAAATGAGTCAAGCAATTAAACAACAACAGGCAAAATTACTACAAAGATCTGCTCATAGTATGAAATCTAGTAGTGCTTCTGTGGGAGCTAATAATTTGCCTGAGCTTTGCAAAGAGTTAGAATATATTGCGCGTGAAGGTACAACAGAAGGAGCGGATAAGATTTTCTCTCAGTTACAAGCAGAATATCAGCGGGTTGACACTGTCCTACGGTCGGAACTTCAAGCTTATATTTAGGGTTTAAAAGAAGGAAGAGGGAAGAGGGAAGAAGGAAGAGGGAAGAGGGAAGAAGGAAGAAGGAAGAGCTATTGGTAGTAGAGTGACACAGCTAAAACTGTGCATTAGCTTTTACAGCGCTTTTCAAATTGATGAACACATCGTTATAACCAAAACCATGTAGAGACGTTGCATGCAACGTCCCTACTGTGGTCTACTGAAATGAAAACCGCTGTAATATCATGTCCGGTTGAACAGTTATAAATAAACTACTCAGAATTCAGCAATTCTGCAATTCTGCAATTCAGAATTCAGGAGCGAAGAAAGACGAAAATAAGGAGAAAGTTTTTTTATCACTAATTATCCGGACATGATATAACTTAAAAATTCTTACTTTTGACTTTTGAATTTTGACTTTTCCCTATTCCCTGATTAAATTAAGCTTCACCAGATGATTCGCTTGTTACTAGCGGAGTATAGCGAGCCTGGCATTCTTCATAGGTAGGTGCTTTAGTTGCTTTTTCAGTGATTAGACGAGCACCACCTTGACCAGTAAAGTAGCTCCAGGCCCACTGAATCATGACAATGAGTTGGTTATCAAATTCAATCATATAGTAGATATGAATAAATAACCAAGCAAACCAAGCTAGAGGACCTGAAAAACGAATTGCTTTATATTGTACAACTGCTTGGTGACGACCAATAACTGCCAAACTACCGTAGTCAATATAGTGGAATGGGGGTAAGGTCTTATTTTTCAACCGTTTTTGAATCAGTTTCGCTACATAAAATCCTTCCTGCATTGCTGCTGGTGCAACTCCAGGTACTGGAGAGTCTCCCTGATGAGAGTAGTTAGCTAAGTCTCCAATGACAAAGATGTCAGGATAACCAGGTACTGTCAAATCTTCATTAACAAAAACACGACCTGCGCGGTCTAATTCTGCCCCTGTACGATTAGATATTGCTTGAGAAACTGCTGATGCTTTAACTCCTGCTCCCCATAATATTGTGTGAGCGGGAATTTCTTGGGTTGTTTCTCCAGAGCGAATGGTGACGATATTGTTTTCTATATTAGTCACTCGTGTTTTAGTCAACACTGTGACTCCCAACTTCTCCAGTTCTATTTGTGCTTTTTCTGATAAAACTGTTTTAAACGAAGGTAAAACTCTTTCTCCACTTTGGATTAGATAAATTTGAGCTTCGCTAGTATTAACAGAGCGATATTCTTCTTTTAATTTAGTGTGCGCTAACTCTGCTAAAGCACCTGCTAATTCCACCCCTGTGGGACCAGCGCCAACTATTGCAAAAGTTAACAGTGCTTTTCGTTTTTCTGGATCTGATTCTTTTTCTGCAGCTTCAAAGGAGGCGAATACTCTACGACGCATTTCTAGTGCATCTTCTACTGTTTTTAGTCCAGGAGCTTTTTCTGACCAATCATTTCCGAAATAATTATGGCTAACACCAGTTGCCATAACTAATGTATCGTAATCTATTTCTCGATCGCTCAAAATGAGTTTTTTCTGTTCGGGATTGACATCCACAACTTCACCCATCAAAACATGGGTATTTTTCTGTTCTGCAACTACACCGCGAAGAGGAGAAGCAATATCTCCGGGAGAAAGACTACCTGTAGCTACCTGATAAAGTAATGGTTGAAATAAATGGAAATTTCTCTTGTCAACCAAGGTTACTTTAACAGGTGCTTTTCCTAGCTGTTTGGCAGCTTCTAGCCCTGCAAATCCACCTCCAACGATGACAACATGATGAGGAGATTGATGTTTTTCCTGGTTTAGACTCATAGTTATTTCCCTCTTTCGACTGAGTAATTATTATTTAAGTAGCTATCAGCTATTAGCTATCAACTATCAGCCTAAAAATTTGCGCAATTAGGTATTTTTTTCGGAGCATTCTGTCAGGAAAAGCTTGGGTAAAACATCCCCTACTTCTAGCTTGTCGCTTAATTTTAGGAGGGGTTTAAATCCCCTTTATGTTCTGGAATGCTCCGCAAACGCGCAAAGCTGACTACCGATCGCTGAACTGCTGAACGCTTTTTAATAATAGTAACTTTTTTTAGCCTTTAATGGTCGTTATATTGCAACCTTGTTTTCAAAATATCACAACTTTTAAAAGGGTTTTAGTATCAAGAGTTACTTTTGTTTACTTTCAAAAAAAGCTCATTTTGTTATTGACAAAAAGAGGCTTTTTCGATATCATTTTAAGCACAAAATAATCTAAAATTGATAATCAATTCAAATAATCATATTAAAAAAACATGGTTTTTGCTAGAGTAAATATTAAAAGCTACTGCCAATAAAGGTATAAGATATTGGTTACTTGCAAATTAGATGTATAATAGTTGCAATATTCTCCCAAAGCAAAAAAAAAGAGTAAGCAGATGTATTCAAATGACTCTCTATAGCTTACTCTTAGTTTGACCTACCTACTTATATCATTTCTTAAAAAGAATGCTACGTTTGATTGGGTGGGGAAGAGTGGGAAGTGTGGTAGGTGTAGGAGAGGTTAAAAGTAGGAAAAATCTATACTAACTGACTCATAATTGTCAAAAACAGACTTTGAATCTTGGTAACTATCTGACTGTTGAAGTATAGCATTACTTTTGGTAATTGGTATTATATCATGTCTGGATAATAGCGATCTAGAAAAAAACTATCCTGTTTATACATGGTAAATCTCTTGATTCTCCCTATTCCCTACTCCTTTATTTAGTTAAATTCCAGACAAATCTGCCAATTTTATCTATATAACCCTTTTCCCCGTCTACCCACACCTCTGCAATACCATTGGAGAACCCAAAAGCATTATCAAACTCTGGCTCAATAATCATCTCATTAGAAGCATTAATATAGCCATACTTGTCATCAATCCTGACTTCTGCTAAACCTTCTGAAAAGTTGCCAGCAAAATCATATTGCGGTTGAATTATTCTGTTACCAGAAATATCTATATAACCATACTTGTCATCAATTTTTACTGCTGCTAACCCTTCAGAGAATTCTTGATTAAAAACAAACTGTGGTCTAATAATCTCTCTACCAGTTTTATCAATATATCCCCACCTATCCCCAATTTTGACCCTCGCTAAACCATTGATAAAATCTCCAGCAAAATCATATTTTGCCTCAATTACCACTTTTCCAGTCTGGTCTATGTACCCATATTCATAAGCACTACCAATTCTCACTGCCGCTAATCCATCAACAAAGAACCCGCGTCCCGTTTGTCCTCTATATTCTGGCTGAATCACTATTTTGCCAGTTGGATCGATATAACCCCACTTACCATCAATTGTAACTCGTGCCAGTCCTTCAGAAAAATAGACCGCCTCTTCAAACTGGGGTTGAATTACCATTTCTCCACTTTTATTAATGTAACCCCATCTCTGACCAATTTTTTTGACTGGTGCTAAAGATTGGGAAAAACGTACAACAGAATCAAATTCTGGCTTGATAGCTATTTCTCCTTGTTCATTAATATAGCCCCACCTTTCTGCAATTTTTACTGCTGCTAATCCTTCTGAAAAGTTTTTTACCCGCTCAAATCTTGGAGGGATAACTATTTTACCCATCTTGTTAATAAACCCATATTTTCCGTTTTGCTGAATCGGAAATAATTTTCTTACTTTTTTTTTGACAGGGGATGCTGTGGGGGTTGGTGGTGGGGGTTGGTCAATTAATTCCTGAATTTCTTTGACCGCGCTACAGGATGTTAACCCTAAAAGAGCTAGACTTATAAATAAATATAGAGAGCGTTTCATTTTGTACAATTTTCCTCCAATTTCTAGTTAATTCTTTAACTTGTATAACTAGATTCAATATTCTTAGGTTTTGGTCATTTATACCATGCCTCATATCTATTTGTACTATTTATTTGACTATCTTCCCGGGATATCTGCTTCGCATTTGAGTAGACGCTCAAAAATAGTAATCGCTGTTTTATCTGAAGCTTTGATAATTTTTTCTTCTACACCAATATTAATTAATTCCATTCCTAAACGGAGAAAATATGCTCGTTCTATTTGATTATTAATTTCTTGTTCGGTGATACTTCCTCCAGCATTTTCTATGTAAGATTTTTGCGGGTCGAAATTCAACATTTTGACTATTGATTTAACTACATATTGTTGCTCTGGTCGTGCTTTGGATAAAAGATTAATAATTGGTTGTTCCCAAATAAATTTAATATCGGCTTTACTTGCCTGATTTTGTAACCATACTTCTAAAGTTGAAACTGGCAAATCAATTGTTTTTTCGTCTACTTTCGCAAAGCTATGAGCTTCGATATAACTAATTTTTCCGTCTTGATTATAATCTGCTGAAGCTACTCTTTTTCCCATACGGCTATAACCACTTAATCCGGCAAAAAAACTGGAACTATAATCTTTATAATCTGATTCGTTTACTTCTGGAGTGCAGCCCACTGAAGGTAAAGTTTTGATAGTAGCAAAAAAACCACAACGGCTCTGAAGTGCTATAGGTCTATTAGGGTCGCCACCTTGATAAATAATATTCGCAAATGAGCCGGAAAAACATTGAGCCATCATTGTTACTACTGGAGTATTTTGGGGTAATTTATCTAGAGTTTGTGATAATTTATGAACTGTTAGAGGTCGGTCTTCCCAAAGCATTAGAGCATTATTATTATAATTGTTTGGGTTTTTGATGCCATGACCTGTAAAGTAAAAAAATATAGGGGGATGAGATGTTTCTCCAGAAGCTTTTTGAAACCAATTAAGGAGATTTTTTAATGTTGCTTTACCCTGAATATTCGGAATTTCTGGTACTTTAAATCGTTGTTTTCCTAATTCATCAATGTAGCGAATTGTGGCTTGCCCATCATTGCCATTAGCAAAAAATGTTGTAGCTGCTAATGGGTTATATCCGATTTTTTCTAGGGTTCGTTGAAAGTAAAGTACATTTTTTTCAATAGCAATTTCATTTTGCGCTGGAGTACCACCTCCTCCAAATACTAAAAATTTTGGTTGTTGTCGATTAATTTGACAATTATGAGTTTTTTGTTGGCTGATTTTTGTGGAATTATTATCTGCTTCTGCTACTTTTTGGCTACTTCCGACTGCTAGAAAAATTAATCCTAAAATTAGCTTTTTAATTGTAGATTTTTTGGGCATAATTATAATATCTTAGTCTAGATTTTTTCCTAATTTATTTTTTACACAATATTTCTAATAGCGACAATTAATCCCTGACAAACTCCTGTGAGAAAATCTAAATTTAAAGTGTTAATAGTATCACTTTTTTGATGATAATTAGGATTTCGCATATTGGCAGTATCGGTAATCATTATAGCGTTATATCCTCTATCCCAAAATGGGGCATGGTCACTGCGACGAGTATCAGGCACAATTAAACCTCGATTTGGTACTGGTAAAAGCTGACAATTCGTTCCTATTTTATTAAATTTTCTACTCATTTGACACATATCAATGATGGTCAATAAATTGCCAATTAATGCAATAAAATTACCCTGGTTTGGATAAAAATATTTTAATCCTGTAGGATAACTTTGGGAATTGGGAGTAGAGTCACAATAACCGAGCATTTCTAGGGATATCATTAGTCTAAGTTGCTGTTGTTTTTGTTTGAGTTTTTCGGCATAATGCTGACTACCTAATAATCCATATTCTTCCATATCAAAAGCAACTAAACTAACTGGATATTTTAAGGGTTGAGATGAAATTTCTCTGGCTAATTCTAGTAAAACTGCTACACCAGTTGCATTATCATCTGCTCCTGGTGTACCTGGTACTGCATCATAATGAGCGCCAATTAATATTGGTGCTAATTTCTGTTTTTTACTGTTATTAATAGAGGATAAATTTAACACTAAATTTTGATGGTTTTTGCCTCTTACCTGAAATTCATCAATTTCTACATTTCCCCACTGTGACAACTGCCGACCGATATATTGTCTGACATAAAAATGCCCTCCTGATGCTAGATATGGGTCGCGATCGCGTACTATTTCATTCAGATGATTTTGTAATCTTGCTTGTAAATTAAATTTCATAAGTACTTATTTAAAAGGGAGTAGGGAGTAGGGAGTAGGGAATAGGGAGTAGGGAGTAGAGGAAAATAATTGATAAATAAGAGAATAGGGAGAATAGTAGGGAGTAGGTAGTAGGGAATCAAATATACAATTAATTGTGCTTCACTACTTATTTTTATCTTTTACCGAAAAATTGTGGTAGCCTTCCCTTTTCAGGGGATAATAAAGAAAAATTTTCCTCTGAGTCTATCCTATCCATTTTAAAGAAGAGGTAATTGTTAATTATTCATTATTAATTATTCATTGTTGAACTTCTTCCTTCTTACTTTAGTTGTGAAATACCGATTAAAAATACTCCAAATACCATAATTGCAGCTCCTAAAAATCTTTCTTTGATGCCTTTTTCTTTGAGAATTATTTTCCCCAAAATCACACTAAATAATGCACTGGTTCTTTTCACATAAATTACAAAAGATAGAATTAGAGGCTTTTCATGATGATGCAACAAATATTGAGAAGTATTTAGAAGAAAATACCATAAATTTAGCGTTGATTCATTTTATGATGGCTTATGTGGAACCAGAAATCATTATTTCTAAAGCTTCAAAAATTTTAACCTCTGGAGGTTTGTGTTCCATTGCTACTTCCACACTTGGTTCTTTTAAAAATCTTCAGATACTTGCTAATATAGGAAATTTAATAAATAAATTTTATGGCTTTTCCAAGATTTCTACAGATGATAATGTGAAAATTCCTAAGAATGAAAAGAAATTAGAATCTTTATTAGAAAAATATGGATTTGCTATTATAGCTCAAGAAATCTGTGAAGAAAAAGTAAAGTTTACTGATTTATATCATGTGCATAATTGGGGGGTTAATTCTGGTTGGCTAACTCAAATTTTAGCCCCAATTACCAAAGTACAACTTGATAAAGCAAATTTTTTCTTGAAATACTTTTTTCCTTTAGAAGACACATTCAAAAGTGCTATAATTCTTGCTCAGAAACAATAATATAGTAGTTCTTGTTGTTAGCACTGCATCAATCAAATTGAAAGTAATACAACACTACACACATACATTAGGACAGTTTTTGAACGCGGCGTCTACACATTCTCCTACAGTCTCAAATTCTTTAAGTCTTTGTTTCATCCATGTTTTTAAGACAGCCCACCAATTCTCTATCTTATTCAAATCTGGTGAATAAGGTGGTAAATACCAGATTTCGCATTCTGCCTCTTCAACAATTTCTCTGATAGACTCCCCTTGATGAAAACTGGCATTATCAATAATAATAATGTCTCCCGGCTCTAATTGAGGTAGCAAACAGTTTTTTAACCAACTTTCAATCTATACTTTATTGCACGAACCTTGAAAAGTTAAAAGAGAGCCTCATAACTAAGAGGTTCTTTTTGTTTAGAGAATAGTTTGTATAGCAGAAGAAAGAATCAGGAAAAATATTGCGTTGCCTGAGTTTTAAACTTTTGATCTGTCTTAACCTTTCCTTCGACTACTATAAACAAAAGATTAAGTAGCGTGTGTGATAGTATGCTTACCATTTTTGGAATAATTGTCAATTTTACATCTCATGCAACGTGTGCTGTTGGATGGTTACGTAACACCATTTCTCAAAAACTTTTCTACATTTTATTGAGCAGGGGAGTGGGGGAGTAGGTAGGAACGTTGCATACAACGAATGCTAATTCCCATCAAATAAGTTCAAAGCTAAATCTGGTCTATCTGTAATTAATGCAAATGCTCCTTGTTTGACAGTTTCAACCATTAATTTTTCATCATTAATTGTCCAAACATAGATATTCTGATTAAACAGCTTCATGCGCCAGGCAAAACCAAATTTTATCAATTGATAATTAGGCGAAACAAAATCAGCTTTAGTTGTAAACAAACGAAATTCAGGAAAGATTTCTGATAATCGAGTAGCAATTAAATTTTTGGGTTTACTAAGTCCTAATAACAACCCAGTTGTAATTTGATTATCTGCTTCTTTGACCGCAATAATAGCAGCATCAAGAAAAGATTTAATCACATAATCTTGATAATCTAAATATTTTTTGACTAAATTAACTATCTCCAATTCATATCCCACTTCTTTCAATTCAATATCAAGTTTAATTTTCCCCTGACACAACTTCAACACATCCTCTATCAATGGGACATCAAAACCTTTTTGCCGAGAAATATCCAAAAGTTGTTGATAACTCAAATCACTAATTTTCATCCCATCAATTGATTCATCGTGAAACGCAACAAATAAATTATCCTGAGTTTTTCTCACATCAAACTCCACCATTGGTACACCCAATTCAATAGCTTTTTCAAAAGAAGCTAAAGTATTTTCAAATTTCACCAAGCCAGATGCACCCCGGTGAGCAATAATTAATGGTTTAGTAGTCATTTTATTTAAAATTTCTGAGACTCAAACTTTGAGCTTGAGGGACTTGCAAATTATTAATATAAGTTGTTTTGCATTTAAACCATATATCCAATTTTTGTCAAAGGGAACAGGGAATATAGAATCTAAATGATTCTTAGCTTAAGACCCAATTTTTCGGTGAAAAATTCTATTCTGACTCCTGTCTTCTGTCTCCTGACTCCTTCTTCAATTTAGCTGTACTTTACGGCAACGAATTTCACGTTTAGTCAGGAAGACTTTATCTTTTTCCAAAAAGCTGGAAAATCATATAGGGACTATCTAGCATTTCATCCATCATTACAATGCCTCGTTACCTATAGCTTCATCCTTTCCTTTTTAGGACTACCAGATTTTATTACCGAAAATTATCATAAGACATAGGAGTGAAAATCAAAAATAAAATCAATTCTTATCAATTACTTCTCCCTGTTCCCTGTTCCCTGTTCCCTGTTCCCTCTTTTCTGGAGATGTCTATAGAAAAAAACTTCTGACTTCTGACTTCCTATTTCTGACTTAGAGCGCAGCGATAATCTTCCTTTTATCCCTAATGGTAGTCTAATCTAGAGCTGTCACTATATAGCTATGACAATGACAAATATACCTCCGAACCCACCTTCACGGTCAAGGCCAGTGGAACGTGATGAGTGGATTGCAATATTTGTAGCCTTAGCGACTCTTGGCAGTGTATTTTTCTGGACAACGACTAGAGGGAATGATGGGTTTAATCTATTCTCCAAACCTATTCTTTCTTTACCTAAATCTGAAATAGTTGATAGTCCAGATGTTAGTACAGAGGAGTCAATTTTTAGCTTAGGCACACCACAACTTAATACGCTGACTGGCGAACCAGAATCAAATTTTGGTCAAGCACTTTCTACTTCTGAAGAGTTAGAAACAAGTTTGGCTACTCTGACTCCTATTACTAATACTTTTGAGCAGTTAGAGACAAGTTTTAAAGGTTTGGCTCGAGCCAATACTGAGGCTGAGACAACACTAGAATTAGCCAAATCTACAAAAGTCCCACAAGTTGGAAAGGGTTTGGCCACATTAGGTATTGGAAGTATCTTACCTGGATCTCCAATGGCAACTGCACCTTTGCCTCTGGCCCCTCCTATTCCTAGTTTAACAACAGAGTCACCCACGACAGATTCTCCTTCTCCAGAAGCAGAAACTTCTGAGTCACCAGGGGCGAGTGAAACAGCAGATTCTTCTTCTCCAAAAGCAGAAACTTCTGACTCATCCACGGCAGATTCTCCTTCTCCAGAAGCAGAAACTTCTGAGTCACCAGGGGTGAGTGAAACAGCAGATTCTCCTTCTCCAAAAGCAGAAACTTCTGACTCATCCACGGCAGATTCTCCTTCTCCAGAAGCAGAAACTTCTGAGTCACCAGGGGCGAGTGAAACAGCAGATTCTCCTTCTCCAAAAGCAGAAACTTCTGAAATTCCGTTAGTCGTTACAGCAGCGCCATCTCCTGAAATATCTCCTATTGGCAAAATTAAATTTTCTGATGTTCCAGATAATTTTTGGGCCAGTAATTTCATTCAACCTTTGAAAGAACGTGATATTATTGCTAAGGTTGATAACGATAAATTCGAGGCAGATCAACCTGTAACGCGAGCCGAATTTGCTACTCAAATTCCTAAAGTATTTGAGGAAAAATTAACAGAAAGTGCTGTTAACTATAAGGATGTACCAGCAGACTCACCGACTCAAAAAGAAATTCAAACAGCTACTAAATCTGGTTTTTTGAGTGGGTATCCAGGAAATATTTTTCGTCCAGAACAAGAAGTACCAAGATTACAGGTATTAGTTGCTTTAGCTAGTGGCTTAAATCTGGAAATTCCATCAAATCCTGATCAGGTTTTAAGTATTTATCAAGACAAAGAAAAAATACCTGATTGGGCTAAGGAAAAAGTAGCAGCAGCTACTGCAACTGGATTGGTAGTAAATCATCCAGATGTAAAAATTTTGAATCCAAATAAACCTGCTACTCGTGCTGAAGTTACAGCGATGTTTTATCAGGCTTTAGTAAGATTAGGAAGGGTAGAACAGGTTTCATCAGAATATATTGTGACTCCGAAAAATTAAAATCGGCTGTCTTTTTTGATGAACAGTTTTTCTCTAAATATTTACCCTAAATAATCAATGTCTAAAACACCCGGTTTCTCCTAGAGACCGGGTTGCTAAATAGAAAGTTTAGATCGGCTGCAATGTTATATCATGTCCGGTTGAATACTTATAAATAAGGAGTCAGTAGGGAAGAAGAAGGAAGTTTTTCCTGAACGCTATTAAAGGGATATAATATTACTATTCATTGATCATATAGCAATGTGCGCTGGCATATTTACAAATTATAATAGATGTCCAATAGCTAAAATCCTATATTATAGGTTTTTTATTTCCCCTGTTGCCTGTTGCCTGTTGCCTGCGCACAGCGCTATACCAGGCGCGATCAATGTTGCCTCAAAAACATATAGATAATTTTGGTATTAGAATTGCTCTGTTTTTCTCAAAACTTATTTATCTAATTGAGCGAGAAAATATATTATTATTATTGGTTTTGTTCTTACTTATTTCAACTTCGGTTATTCCTGATTCCTTTCCTACAGCATTTGTAAAATTATTTTTAACCCATGGTATAAGTTATCAGTAAATAAAAACTTGACTCTGGACAGGTAGCCAACCTAATAAAAATAATAATTAGGTAATTTAGTTGACTTAATTAGTTGATTAAGTGAATATTTTTCTTTAAAGTAATTAGAGGATATTAAGATGGATTCAAAAGAATTAATTGAACGCTACAATAATGGAGAAATTGACTTCACAGGAGTAGATTTGCGGAAAGCTAACCTAGAGAGAGCTAATTTACACAGAATATGTTTACGGAATGCTTGCTTAGAAAAAGCTTCTCTCGAAAAAGCAGACCTACGAGGAGCTAACCTCAGAGGAGCAGACTTAACTGATGTTAGAATGAATCGTGCTTCATTGATAGATGCAGATCTAAGTGAGGCTCAAGTTAAAGGGTCGGCAGAATTTCGTGAAGCAGACTTTTACAGAGCAGACTTAACTAAAGCAAATTTAAGTGGGGCTGACTTTCGTGAGGCAGATTTTCGGGAAGCTTCTTTGCGAGAGGCTTGTTTAGAGGGCGCTTCGTTACGAGAGACAGACCTGCGTTTGGCTTCATTAAGTGGAGCAAATCTCAAAAAAGCATCTTTGCGGAAGGCCAATTTATATAAGGCATCTCTAAGTCAAGCTGACTTAACTGAAGCTGATTTAAAGAATGTAGACCTAACTCATACAAATTTGCATGGCACAATAATGCCTGATACTACGGTACATGAGTGAGAAATTTATCCATAACTAACCGATTAACTCTTCATACTCATTCTGCCGACTATAGTTACAATTTTGAAACATAATGACCGAAAAATTCTGGTCAATAACCTCCCCTTTTGAGAGGATAAAAAGCAGTCGTTTTGCTGGCGCACAACTCCGTTAACGCTGCGCGACATGTTTGCGTTTGCGCAGCATCCCGTAGGGAAGCATTCCGTAGGAAAAAGCGGAGCTTCCCGAAGGGTGGGATGGCGCAGGTTTCCTGCCCCATATCCAATGGACTAAGAGAAAAGAGAATATTCCATATTTCAAGCATCAGGCTTTCCTACGGAATGCTGCGCAAACAGCTAGAGGTACTGTTAACGCAGTTCCCGCCTTAGGAGGCTAACTGATAACTGAAATGACTTGATGTTAAGACAATTGCCTAAGATGCTAATTTTTTGAACCATTAGGACCATTAAGCTTGGACTTTTTTTAACTAAAAAATGCGCTCAACCTTTATATGTCAATGCTTTTAGATTTAATCAGCAAGCCCTAATTATTAATTATTAATTATTAATTATTAATTGTTGAAAAAATACCTTTAATTCTCTCAATTGTACGCTGATTTTCTTCAGGAGTTCCTACCGTAATTCTTAAACCACCACCTGTATGACGAATTAAAGTCCCATGATTTTTAAGTTGCTGCATCAAATTATTTAAACCTTCTTCTTGAGACAGATTTTCTCCTAATAAACTTAACCCTTGATCTGTAAGTCTGGCATAAAAGAAATTAGCCGTACTTTCCCAAACTTGTAGAGCTGAAATTTCGCCAAAACTATCAAATAACTTAGTTCTTTCTGTCAAAATTTCCGGTATAAAAGATAGTACATCTTGTCTATGGGTAAGCACTAATTTAGCCGCAGATTGAGAAAAACTTGGTAAGTTATAAGGAAGGCGAACTTTTTCCAAATTAATAATAACTTCTGGATGAGCGATCGCGTATCCTACACGGAGGGAAGCTAATCTAAAAGCTTTAGAAAATGTTCTTAAAATCACCCAATTGGGATGTTGTTTTAATTGTTCAGCTACAGTAGTCTGACTAAACTCAAAATAGGCTTCATCAATTACTACCATAATTTCTTCAGGTAAACTAAACAACCATTCTAATTCTGTAGTAGTTAAAGCATTAGCTGTAGGAGAGTTTGGATTAACAACAAATACTACTTTTATAGTGGAATTTTTTCTTTGATTAATAGCATCTTGAGCTGCAGAAATATCTATTTCAAAATTTTCCTCATTTCTACCAACATTGACTATGGGAATACCAAGAGTTTTGGCAAGAATAGAATACATAGAAAAAGTAGGAGTAGCAGTTAAAATCGAACCTTCTCCCCCTAAACAAGTAGCAATTAAAATAGAACGAATTAACTCATCTGAGCCATTACCAACGGAAATATTATCGGCAGAAATATTAGCTGATGGAGTTGCTTCATTTACATATTGAGCTATGGCTTCTTTAAGTTGGAAATGACTGCCATCTGGATAACGGTTTGTTTCAATTAATTCTTGATAATTTGCAGCTAACTTTTGTTTTAAATTATCTGGTAAATCATAAGGACATTCATTAGTATCTAGTCTATCTAAAGGAATTTCTGAACTTCCACCAGGATGAGGTGTATAAGCTTTAAGATTACTAAGGTCTGAACGAATAAAAGGTAACATAAATTTTTTGGAGTTATTTTTGCATCCTAATTATGAGGATGTTATTCATTATAGTTAATTCTTGAATTATTCCTTCATCAATTATCTTTTTATTTTGGGTTTAATACCTAACTGTCACCCGTGGTGTTTAGAATTGGTCGGGGTTTGAGTCCCCATCCATTTTTTCTTCCTTCCTTCTTCAAAATATTTGCAACATTTGATTGCCTTCTTTCTGAAATTCATAAGTTACTTGTTTAGTTTCTGCTTTATATCCTTGAGTTGTTAAATTTTCAATTATTGGTGTTAATAATGATGAAATTTCTCCAGAAAGTTTAAGCAAAGGAAAAATTCGTACTTGTTTGGCAACTCGACACATTTCTAAAATTGATTCTAGATGAAATTATGCTGAGAGATGCTCAGAATATAAAAATAGAAAATGGTTGCATAAAGCTAAATCAAATTTGTGATTATTAAAAGGAAGTTTCGGCAATTCAGCAGTTAAATAACGTTTTTACTGAAACCCATCAGAAAAATCTAATAAAAATTTTTCCATTGTTGCCATTATGACCTTTAGTAGATTTTCTGGCGACTGTAGATTTTGCCAAACAAAAGTATCATAATTTGCCTGTACTTGGTCAATCATATTTTGAGAAATTTCCTGAATACGTTGAGAAATTTCATCAGCACTAAACTGATATATTGGGTCGCAGGAAATGACATTATATCTTTGAAAAGTCATTTCATAATTAAAACTTGATGGTCCTGATGCACAGTCGAGAATTTTTAATTTCTTCTCTTCTGGGGTAAGGTTGAACATAGAAATATATTCGTCAAGATTTCGACCCCAAGGTACTATTTTTTCTAGTTTAATTGTCATAGTTATTTTTTAGGAGTCAGAAGTCAGGAGTCAGGAGTCAGAATAAATCGCTTTGATACTATTTATTAGGTCACAATTTATCTTTTTTGTCCAATGGATATCTCCTATAAAGTATTTTAATGACTCTTATTATTCGTAACATTCTTTTTCCAAATTGGTATTAGATCCCACTACATCCCTCAAATTTTGGTGCTTCACAAAATGATTTGACTATTGCGATATACGCAACACAGAGAGGAAGTAGATATTTTTCTACTACACACTCTAAAGTTATGCGCTTCACAAAATGATTTGACTATTGCGACATACGCAACACAGAGGGG
>NZ_RCBY01000015.1 GCF_003838195.1 Okeania hirsuta | reverse complement strand
ACAGAGGAACATTGCCAGATATGATTAGCGTAATTATTACACTAACTATTTTGCTTTTTGTCCAAAGTCCAAATATTTAGTGAGACGACTATAGCGCAACACTCAGAAAAAAAAGATTCAATTCGTTTGCGTAGCATTCCAAAGAAAAGGAAAAAGTGTGATTCACAACCCAACAATAAAGATGCGTTTTTTAGGTTTCCTTTGTCAACCCAACCTACAAACTCAATTTTTTATAGAACCCATTTGATTGCTATATAATTATGGTATTCAAGTATTTTTGCGCATCAATTTTGAGGAAAAATCTTCTGTTGGTGTGTTGAATTTTTTGTATTATTTCTCCCCACATATTCCCTTTTCTCTCTTCTGTGTTATTGTTGGTGTGTTGAATTTTTTGTATTATTTCTCCCCACATATTCCCTTTTCTCTCTTCTGTGTTATACCAATTCCCAAAAATAATACTATACTTGCGATGCAATTTCAGTTATTAAGTAATAATAATGATTCAGTAATGAATGTAGAGGATTATCGGCATTAATACAAAATATAGCAATGAGCGCTGGTATATTTACAAATTGTAGTAGGGGCAAAAGAGCTAGAAGTCTTATATGATCGGCAATTTATTCCCCCTGTTCCCTGTTCCCTGTTGCCTGTTCCCTGCGCACAGCGCTATATCTTATGCCTTTGAACCCTACTAGCTACTCCCCACTCCTTACTCCCTACTTCCTAGGAGATATAGCAAAACTTTTGAGAAATGGTATTACCTCCTGTCTCCTGTCTCCTGTCTCCTGTCTCCTAGCTAAAAAACTTAGTATTTATGAAGATACCACTTAGGGGTTCTATACAGTAGATTTTAAAGTCTTAAGCACCCTTAGTAAAAAAATAAAATAATTATTAAAAAACTCACCAACTATGGTAGGCTTTCTTTAATTCTTTGCCCATAAACATTTTATCCCTGATCATAGGTATGAAATAAATCATGGACACAGATACATAAAACGATAGATAAATATTATCACTCTTATTAACCATGACAATTACTACAGCACCATTTCCAATTGACATAGGAAGCTATAAACCACTTTCTCTCGACCCCACTAACCCAACTCTCACAGACGAACAACGGGAAACACTCAAAGCAAATATTCAACTTTGCCGTGATACTATAATTTTCTTCACCGCTACTGGTGCTGCTAGAGGAGTAGGAGGTCATACAGGTGGCCCTTATGACACAGTACCCGAAGTTATGATTTTAGATGCCTTTTTCCGAGGTGCAGCCGAAAAATTTGTACCTATCTTCTTTGATGAAGCTGGACACCGTGTGGCTACTCAATACTTAATGGCAGCTATAGCAGGAGAACTTCCTGTGGAACGTCTGGTAAATTATCGGGCAGCTAATTCTCATTTACCAGGACACCCAGAATTAGGATTTACTCCAGGGGTAAAGTTCAGTTCCGGTAGATTAGGTCATATGTGGCCTTATATCAACGGTGTGGCAATGGCAAATCCTGATAAATTAGTCTTTTGCTTAGGTTCCGACGGTTCCCAGCAAGAGGGTAACGATGCTGAAGCAGCTAGAATGGCAGTAGCACAAAATCTCAATGTTAAATTGATAATTGATGATAATGATGTTACTATTGCGGGTCATCCCTCCGACTATTTAAAAGGTTACAACCTCAACAAAACTTTAACAGGTCATGGCTTAACCGTACTTGAAGGAGATGGGGAAGATTTAGATGGTCTGTATCAACGAATATGTCAAGCAGCTATAACTGAAGGTCCGATCGCTGTGATTAATAAGCGGAAAATGAGTGTGGGTATCGAAGGTCTAGAAGGTTCTACCCACGGACATGATGTGATTCCTCTAAAGTTAGCGATCGAATATTTAGAAGCAAAAGGTAGAACTGAAGCAGTTAACTATCTCAAGGGTATTGAAAAACCAAAGCAAAGCTACACTTTCATGGGTGTAAGTGATAAAGTTGGTTCTAACCGGAATGTCTTTGGTGAGAGTGTGGTATCTGTCCTCAAAGGTATGAGTGAAGAGGAACGCAAAAATCATTTATTTGTTGACAGTGACTTAGAAGGTTCTTGTGGGTTCAAACAAATTCATGATGCTTTTCCAGAGCGGTTTATTAGTGGTGGCATCATGGAGCGTGGTAATTTTTCTGCTGCTGCAGGGTTTGGTATGGAAGCAGGGAAACAAGGTATTTTTGCCACATTCAGTGCTTTCTTAGAAATGTGTATTTCTGAAATTACAATGGCGCGGTTGAACAACTCCAACGTTTTGTGTCACTTCTCCCACGCTGGTATAGATGACATGGCAGACAATACTTGTCACTTTGGCATCAACAATATGTTTGCCGATAACGGTCTTGATGATGGTTATGAAACTCGCTTATATTTCCCTGCTGATGCGAACCAAATGAAAGCTTGTGTGGAAGCAGTATTTACTCAAACCGGAATGCGGTTTATCTTCTCCACTCGTTCCAAAGTACCAATTCTGTTAGACAGCAATGGTAAAGAATTCTTTGGTGAAGGTTATAAGTTTACTCCTGGGAAAGATGAAGTTATCCGGGAAGGTACAGCAGGTTATATTGTCAGTTTTGGTGATGCGTTATATCGCTCTCTTGATGCAGTGGAACGTCTGAAACAGCAAGGAATAGATGTTGGTTTGATTAACAAACCTACTCTCAACGTCATTGACGAAGATATGTTGCAGAAAGTTGGTGCTGCTCCTTTTGTATTGGTTGTTGAAGCATTCAACCGTCGTACAGGTTTGGGTAGTCGTTTCGGTTCTTGGTTATTGGAACGTAGTCTGACTCCTAAGTTTGGTTATCTAGCTACTCACCAAGAAGGTTGTGGTGGTCTATGGGAACAGTTCCCTCATCAAGGGATCGATCCTGAAGGTATTATGAGTAAGGTTAAAGAATTAGCTAGTTAATTTTCTTTTAAATAGAGTTGTTGGGAAATAAAAATTCAAAAGCCTGAAAAGTTTACTATATAATATTTTCAGGATTTGAGGCTTGAAAAACACTATAAACCTTGACTAATAAGGGTTTTAGCAATTTTTCGGCTTAATTCCCAACAAGTCTAATGGAGTAATATCATGTTCGGATAATCAGTTATAAATAAAATTTCAGAACTGACAGTACCGAATAAATACTGAAATTATCTTGAAATACTGAAATTATCTTGATTTTTCTCCTTTCTTCCCTCCTGAATTCTGACTCCTGACTTCTCGCTAAGTTATTTATAAGTATTCAACCGTTAGCGTAGCTCCCCCGGAGGGGGAACATGATATAATATTATGGTAAAGCAGATTAATGGCTGGATTCTTGAGGGAGTTGTAGCATCTGGTAAAACCACATTAATTACAGAGTTGCAAAAGGTATTAGCGACGAAACATTCTTCTAGAACAAAGGTTTATATTAGTGAACATTACACCGAACGGGTCCTAGAAGATGAAAAAGCCAAGGGAATCTTAACAGCACAAGCTACTATTGATTTGGCCTCTCACATTGTTGAGAAGTTGGAAAGCATTGCCTCTTGGAAATCTGGTAGTAAATTTCATCAGAATCAAGGCAATGCTATGATTGACTCTATCCTAGAAAGGTTTCTAGGTAGTCATTATGCCAACCTAAAAACCTTGGAGTTATGGGATTCAACCTCTGAGGATGAATTCAAAATTAGGAATATTTATAAACTTTTAGAAGAACTAGGATTCTCGGTAGTAATTCTGAAATTGCCAGATTCTCTGATTAACCAAGCTGTAGCTACTACTAAACTTTATAGAAACGCCGCCTGGTCTCGGTATCTGGAAAAAGTAGGAAATGATGAGCAAGTAAGTATCTACTACTTAAATTGGCAAAATAAACTATTTGAATTTTATAACCGCATTAGTAAATTTATCGAGATTAAAACAATTACAGTGGATTCTATTCACCACAGAGATTACTATAGTGAATTAGCAAATTCTCTCGTTAAATGAGTATTAAGTTTATTTTCTTTGATATTGATCAAACCCTTGTCGATTATTCGGGTGCAGTGAGTAATATCATGTCCGGATAATTAGTGATAAAAACTTTCTCTTTCAACTCCAGTTCTTCTTCTTCCTTCTTCTTTCTTCCCTCCTGACTCCTGACTCCTGACTCCTCCATCGTTATTTATTTATAACTGTTCAACCGGAGATGATATAAGGCTGTTGTACGCCTTGTTAAAGAAGAACCAATCTTAAATGGTATTTCTAGTGGAGAGTTTTTGTCCATCTGGAACAATTTAAGAAGCCGTTATACACAGCACATGATATTACTCCTGACTCCTATAAAAAGTCTCACTACTTGTTTGATTTGAGGATAAGTAAAACTACGATAACGACCAATTCCATTAAACCTTAAACAGACGAAAAATAGCACAATAATTTGATAATTTGATTTGGGTATTAATGCTCAACTCTACTATCAATACAATCTCATATTCTTGCTTCTTACTTTTTCATTCCCTAAAAAAAATTCACAGAGTTTCTCAGCGATATCCTTACTTTACTTCTTCCTTATTCTTACTTCTTCCTTCTTAAACTATGATAAATTCTACTCTTATAAATCAGAATATCTCCTTAGAAGACTTCACAAAAAACCCTCCTGAAAAAATGGAATGGGTAGACGGCAAATTAATAGAAAAAAACGGCATGACATTAAGACATGGAAAAATTCAATTGAAGCTCGGTCGTTATTGGGATAACTATAAAAATGCCAGTAAACAAGGTGGAGAAGTTTATACAGATGTACCTTGTCGTACTAACAAACAAGGGCGATCGCCTGATGTTGCTTATCTGACTCCTGAGTTAGTTTCAGAATATGGAAATTATCCTACTTTGCCTCAGAGTTTTCCTTTAAGTGCAGAAATTATTTCTCCTACAGATTTAGCTGAAAATGTCTTTTTAAAAGCTCAGGAATATTTAGAATCTGGTGGCGAAGAAGTTTGGTTAGTTTTTCCTGAGAGTAAATGGATAATAATAGTTACTGAAAATCAAGGTTTAATGTTTACTTCTGGTCAGGTTGTTACTACTCAAAAAATTTTAATAGGTTTTAGTGTGGCAGTAGATGATTTATTAGCTTGAGAATTAATTAGGGTTTGCTGTGAAAAAGTCTTTTGGTCAGGGTAGGAGTCAGGAGAAAATCATATTTCCAACAAAGCGAAAAATTTTCACCTTTGTACTTGACTAACTTCCTTCTAACTTCTAACTTCTGACTTCTAACTTCTCCCTTCTTCCTTCTTCCTTCCTAAATAAAACGAATAAACCAACGTTCCTGAAAACTCACACCTGCTAATGCTTCATACTCTGCCAAACTTCTGACATTTCCTAAACCATAAATCCCAAAATCTTCCGTAGCAGTTTCCATTCCCAAAACCTGACGAAAACGAGATTCAGATATCTTATTTTGTACCCACCAATCTTGATGATCTTCCCAATGTACAACCCGTTTTTTACCAGTATTATAAAAATGCCAACAAACACTAAGATTTGGATGATAAATATCCCATCCCCTCGTCCAAGCTTTCGCAGCAAATAACACCTCTTCTCCAGTAAAATAAATATCTGGGTCGTAGGGTACTTCCTCAATAATTAACCCATCTGCAAAAATAAACCCAGCAGCAACAAAAGCTCCTAGTTGTGGAATACTACATTTACTCAAATCGCCTATTGCTCTCAAACTTAAAATACCAGGATCTCCAAACTCCTTTGCCTCTAACCGACTTGGCGTATCCCCAACCAATTCCCTGGGAGGTCTGTAAGCAGGAGGATAGGTACTCAAAAGAGGTTTTTCACTGGGACACATTTCCAGCATTTTAATCAATTCTATGTCCCAGCCAGGTAAAAATCTCATGTGGGCATCAATTTGTAGAGTATAACGTTCCTTTTGCCACAACTTTTGTACCAAAGACCTCGCCCAACCTACGCCACGAGCTTCAGAAGCAGGCACTGCAATAATACGACAATCTTTAATACCTTTAAGTTTGCTGATATAGTCCTTTTCCTCATCCGTACCATACTGCCAACAAATGCCAAAAGTGAGGCGTTCAGGATGAGTGGCATGGGCGATCGCTTCTTCTACTGTTGGGACTAATTCTAAATCGCGATAGGCAACTATTTGAATAAAAATACTATCCATAAAATTTGTTTATAGCCATCTTAATTATGTTGTTTAAACTATTACTACTTTAGATAGAACAAATCAGAATCCAGTTATTTAAATACTCAAATCCTACTTTAAGCAAAAACTTTGACTTTTTTTACTTTTTTATAAAAATTACAAGCTAAATCCAATTTGATATTGTATCAACGATAAAAAAGAATGCCACAACAAAAAGGAAATTTGAAAATTACGCCTAGAAAGAGCTTCTTCCATACTAAAAGCCACCTATCTCTATATATAGCTCCAATTATTTTCTTCAACATCCGTAGATCCACAAGAGGTAACACTATACCATTGATCTAGATCGCAAAAGACATAAAAATTTTTCACAATAACACTTTGACTAGCCTCACTGAAATTACGGCATGAATAATCAGATGATATATTAAGATTGAACAATTGATTAAAATTCAGGATTTTTACTGATATTAAATTATGGAAGTTAATACTAATAATCCAATAAATATTAATTCTGAAATACCTAGTCCTGTTGAATGGGTAGAAGAACATTATTCGATCGCCAATTTAATAGATACTCTCACCGATCTACAAGAGGTACTTGACCATGGACTACTATTCCAAGATAATCAAGATGGAGAATTAGTTATTAATGCTGATATGAAAGATTTACTACGAGAAGAATACGGGCATCAACATTGGCAGTATTTAGAAAAATATTTATTGAGTAATAGTTAAAAATAATATTCTGTAGTGTAGTATTACTGAATAAAAATTGCGATGAAATTATTGTAAGCGCAGACTTATTTTTTTTGACTCTACAAACTTCTAAAATAGCTTTCATTGCAGATAAATTTTTGCAGTTTATTGCACTAAAGCTAGTCTCAATAATTTGAAAAAATTCAAAACATCAATCAACTCTTCCTTACCGAATAATTAAGGTTTAAAGCCTCTCCTTTAAAGGAGAAACAAGAAAAAATTTTCTTTTGAGTCAATCCTACCCTTGAAAAGAAGAGGTAATTGTTAATAATTAATTATTAATTGTTTAACTTAACTTTTTTCTAACACTTTAAGACAAAATTTTCGGCAACCCTACCTTTTTTAATTCCACAAACTTACCTTGAAAATCTACAGCTTGATTATCCCCAACTCTCCTTGCTTCTGCCAACTCTCGACGAATTTCTGCTCGTTCCATTTTGTCAGAAACTCCACCTAATATATAGATAAACAATCTCATCGCTAAGTCTCTCCCAGCTACTGACATTCGTTTGCGATTAAAATCATATAAAACCCCATACCAAATTGAGTCAGGAGATTCTATTCCACTCAAACCACCATCCACATCATACTTATTTAATTTCTGAAAAACCTCCTCCAAAAAAAAGCCTTTTTTATATATTAAAATTCCTAGAGCTTCAGAAAAAGCAATTTGCCCAACAGGTCGGAATAAAACATGACCTTCTCCTGGTTTTATTTCAAAACTAAATCTTCTCAATTCTGGAGTTTCGGCACCATTTTCTAATCTTGAATAACTAGGTAAATTAGATAAATAATTCCAAAACAACATAAATTCCTCTAGTCCCTCTTCTAATTCCTCTTCTTCGGGACGCATTGGAATTAAACCTTTATCTGAAGGTTTCCAATGAGGATAACGAGGTTTTAAATATCTTTCAGACATTTCTTGAATTGCCTGAAGAGTTGTTAAAACAGTAGACTTAGTTGCTACAGTAGCACTATCCCAATTCACTCGTGGATTTCTATTATCTTTCTCCTTTAATAAAGGATGATAAATTGCTACTTTTCTAGCCACAATGGCAAACCCATCATCCTCATTTAATAATGCCAACTGCCCTTTACTTAATTTCACAGCAGTCAAATTTACATGAGCAAAAACTGACCTAACTCTCCGTCGTGCTTGTGCTCTACTTTCTCCTTTTACTACTGCCGGAATAAATTCTATACCTATTTGTTCGTAAGCTAATTTTTGTAGTTCTGGTAATTCAATATTATGGGTTTCTGCTAAATCATCAATATTAATAGCTGCACCTACTGGTTTTTTTTGTTTGTTATATCTAGGCAACCTACCTGTTTTTGTTAATTCCATTAAACCTTGAATTCCCATCAGTCGATGTTGACCATCTAAGGCAAATACTGCTACTTCTAAACGTAGGTCTAATAATCCTACTTTTCCCTCTGAATCTAGGGGTAAAAAATCAGTAGCAGATTTATTTGCTTTTCCATTTTTATTCCATTCTTCTGCTTTAGGATTATCTACCCAACTAGGGCTAATTACTACTAATACTGCTGGAAATTTATGAGCTTTTCTTGTTGCTAAATATAGAGTTAATGGAGCTTGACGAGACCAATCTAGGGGACGTTGTTGAATTTCATCTATTGTTTCTGCATCCCGAATTATATTGTCTGTTTCTACATCAAATTTTTGTCGAAATAATGGTAGTTGAGAGGCAAAACGTACACGACTATCTAACCATTCTAGAGTGACAGAACCGATGTAAGCTTCCGTTTTTCCCATCATGGTTTTTTGTACTAAAAGTCTGTCATCTTTGCCTATATGTTTGTCTAAAAGGATAGCGATCGCTTCTCTTTCTCGATTATCGTTTTCTAAAATTTCTTTTGCTATTTCTGAGGTGGGTTTATTGGTTTTTTTCATCGCTGATTTTGGGAAATATTTTTAACGATTTTTAAAAAAATATGTATATATAAATTTTTGTTAACAAATGTTTTTAAAAACTATTTGATTGATATGATTGTTAATTGTAAGTTATTTTTATATCATATACAATTTATTATGTCAATATTAACCAATGAAACACAAGGGGTGAATATTAATGTCTTTTTTTACTCTTAAAATAAGGATACTTTGAGATTTTTGACACTGAAAATTGCTTCAAACTCAGCAGTAAGTGCATAAGCAAAATTAATGACATATTTTGTTCCTAAATTCTCAAGCACTTTTTTTAGATATTGAAGTAAGCTGTTCGGTTTCATTCTTTCCTAAAAACTTTTCTATGGGCGATATGAAAGACACGCTCAGTAATTTCAGGAAATTATTTCAAATTTAAAGTTTAAAACTATTTATGACATTTTTAAAGTGAATTGGTATTAATAGATTTTAATATTTAATATCGTGATTGCATTCTTACTTAAAATAGAAATAACATCTATAGAAATGGGTGTCTCTCAATTTTGAATAAAGCCAAAAATTTATTGCTTTAGGGAACAGGGAACAGGGAATATATAGGAAAAAAGTATTTTTGCAAATATGAGATACACCCATATAAATCCAATTTAAGTTGTAATATTTTGGTGATAGTTAAGAATCAGAATATTAAAGGTTTTGCTTGAAAATTAACTGTTATAAAAATTTTTACAACCAATTTAGCATCGCTATAATAAATATAGCAATCAGGTGTCAGATGTGAGAGATTGATTGCTGTATTACTTGATTTATAAGAAAATTTAATATCATTTCTCATAAATCATTCTTGATTACCATAATTTATTTCTCTATGTAAAGAGGAGTGGTGAAAAATTTATTGATTTTTTCAAAGTACAACATTACAGTGACAGGTATTGCTGAGAAACTAATCAAGTTAACTTTGTAATTTTAAAAAGGAGGAATGAGAATAGTTATAGTAAATTTAGTTCTGGTAGTTATTTGAGATTTAATTTGGCATATTTATTTAGTTAATCTGCGAGTTTATGACAAATAAATACTGAAAATATAGATGTTTTGCCTGGGGCTATAAATGAGCAAAAATCAAGAATTAAAAAGGGAAAAAAAATTAGCATACTACTGTCAATATTTTACCGAACTTAAGACAAGTCAAAAGCTTAGTCCTAAAGCCGAATATAAACCAATCTTGATTTTATCTGTGATTGATTTGATTAAACCTTGTGTAATCAATAATAATCATATTTCTGTATCTGAAGAACTAATTAGTACCTTCAATAAACATTGGGATATTTTATCATCTGGTATTTATAAAGGTAAAAATCGTTTACACCTTCCTTTTTATTTTCTAAAGAGTGAAAGATTCTGGCATCTTGAGTCTAAAATTAATTCTTTAAAGCAGCCAAGTTCTGTTAAACAGTTAAAACAGGTCGTTGAGTATGCCAGTTTAGACCCAGAACTTTTTGAACTACTACAAGAGCAAAGTTCTAGAAAAGAATTAATAGACGTACTCATTGCAACTTGGTTTTCAGCTAATCAAAAAAAAATTAAAGAACTTATCGTAATTAATGAAAGATTCCCAAAAGACAATAATGAGAAAGAAAGTTCAATTAATTTATCAAACCAACAGCAAAAACAACCTAAATCATATTTCAAAAAATCTGTAGTTAGAGATAGTATCTTTCGTAAAGCAGTTGTACATACCTATAACTATAAATGTGCTTTTTGTGGAATGAAACTCAGTATGTCAATAAACCAAAATATTGTAGATGGAGCCCAGATCAAACCATTTGCCAAATTTTATGACAATAGAATAGATAACGGCATATCACTGTGTAAAAATCATCATTGGGCATTCGATAAAGGTTTATTTACCATAACTGATGATTATAAAATCATCGTTTCCAATAATTTCTTAGAAGAATCACCCAATTCTAAACCAATGAAGGAATTTAATAGTAATCAGCTTTGGTTGCCAAATGAAAAAGAATCTTTCCCCAGAATAGAAGCTTTACAATGGCATCGCCAAAATATATTTATCTCATAAAAATGCAGAATAAATTAAAAAAAATTTTAGGAGTATTGAAAAATGGTAGGAATACAAAAATCTCTTTTTCCAGAGCGAACAACTGCTGAACTAATCAAAGATATAGAAAAGCTAACTATAGAAATTCAAGAATTATATTGCCTTGATGAAATCCCCTTAATTGTTGGATATTCTGGAGGAAAAGATAGTACCGCAGTTTTGCAACTTATATGGAATGCGATCGCTACTTTGCCAGTAGAAAAAAGAACTAAAAAAATTTATGTAATTACTACTGATACACGAGTAGAAAATCCTTATGTTTCTGCTTGGGTAAAACAATCTCTAAAAAACATTGAGAGAGTTGCCCAAGAACAGAAAATGCCAATAGAAACTCACCTTCTACAACCAGATATTCAATATACATATTGGGTAGGTTTAATTGGCAAAGGTTATCCCGCACCCCGTCTAAAATTTAGATGGTGTACGGGACGTTTAAAAATTGAACCATCTAATCTTTTTATTCGTAATGCTGTACGAACTAATGGAGAAGTTATCCTAGTTTTAGGTACTCGTAAAGCTGAAAGTGTTAACCGCGCTAGAACAATGAAAAGATTAGAAGAAAAACGAGTACGGGAACGCCTTAGTCCTAATGCCAATTTACTTAATTCTTTAATTTATTCCCCTATTGAGGACTGGCGAACTGATGAAGTTTGGCTATATTTAATGCAGTGGGAAAATCCTTGGGGAAATAGTAATAAAGATTTACTAGCAATGTATCGAGGTGCGACGGAAGATAATGAATGTCCGTTAGTAGTTGATACTTCAACTCCTAGTTGTGGAAGTTCTCGTTTTGGGTGCTGGGTTTGCACCTTAGTAGATAGTGATAAATCTATGTCAGCAATGATTCAAAATGATGAGGAAAAAGAATGGTTACAACCTCTGATAGATTTGCGTCGGGAACTAGATATTTCGGACAGAGATAAAAGAGATTTTCGGCGAATTTGGGGTACAGTTCAACTATTTGAACGGAATATAGATGGTGAAGTTTCTGTAGAACCAATTCCTGGTCCATATAAAAAAGAATGGCGAGATACTTTACTGAGAAAACTGTTAGAAGCTCAAACACAAATTCGTGAAACTGCTCCAGAAAATATGCGAGATATTACTCTGATTTCTCTGGAAGAACTGAGTGAAATTAGACGCATTTGGTTAGAGGAAAAACACGAGTTTGATGATAGTTTACCTCGTATATATAAAGAAGTAACAGGAGAGAAATTTAAAGACTGTCGTCCTGGTGCAGGAATAAGTCTTTTAGGTAGTGATGAATGGTCAGTATTAGAAGAAATATGTAATGGGGATGAGATGCACCTTGAACTTATGGCAAAACTGTTAGATACAGAGCGGCAATATTATATTAAGTCTCACCGATATAAGATTTATGAAAGTCTCGAACAATGTTTTGAAACAAGTTCTCGTTCCAAGGAAGAAGCTATTCAAAACGCTCATAATAAAAGAGACCTTAAAGAAGCTGTCGAGCAAGGAAAAGTTTCAGAGAAAATTAAACAATTAAGTTGGGCAAACATGAAATTTTCTCGTCAAAATTCGGCAGATATCGAGTAAGGGAGTGGGAAAGCAGGAGAATAGGGGAGCAGGGGAGAAATAAAAATATGAAACTTTCTCCAGAAAATTTATCTTTTGTAAAACTCTATTTTCCCAATCTAGGTCAAAGACAAAAATTCGGGCGTTGGTTGACAGTAAAACTCTATTTGTTAGACTTACTTCCTACAGGAAACATTCAATAGTGACTAGGAATTTATAAAAATTTTTCTGGCAAACTCATCTCTAGTAAAACTCTATTTTCCCAGTCTTAGATCAAAGGCAAAAATTATCTGTTGATGAAAATTTTTCTGACAAACTCATCTCTGGAAAACCTCTCTTTTTCCCAGTCTAAGTCAAAGGCAAAAATTACAAAAAAATTGGATTTGTCAGATTTACCTTCTACTGGGAAAATTCAACAATGACTAGAAAGTTATGAAAATTTCTCTGGAAAACTCATCTGCGGGAAACCTCTGTTTTTCTCAGTCTAAGTCAAAGGCAAAAATTCGGGCGTTGGTTAACAAGAAAATTCTCTTTGTCAGATTTACCTCCTACTGGGAAAAATTCAACAATGACTAGAAAGTTATGAAATTTTCTTTGGAAAACTCATTTGTGGAAAACCTCTGTTTTTCTCAGTCTAAGTCAAAGGCAAAAATTACAAGAAAATTGGATTTGTCAGATTTACCTTCTACTGGGAAAATTCAACAATGACTAGAAAGTTATGAAAATTTCTCTGGAAAACTCATCTGCGGGAAACCTCTGTTTTTCTCAGTCTAAGTCAAAGGCAAAAATTCGGGCGTTGGTTGACAAGAAAATTGGATTTGTCAAACTTATCTCCTACCGAAAAAAGGTAAATTCTAAGAATAAAAAAATCAAGTTAATTATCAAAATAATATGGGTCTAAAACCCCGCCTTTTAAGGCGCAAGATTTTTGGAGCGGAGCTGAAATCCCCTACTTCCCCTCCTGGGAGGGGGAGGGGCGAGGGGTGGGTTAACTTCTGACTTCTGACTTCTGACTTCGTTAACCCACTACCTTTCCCCCTACTCCCTACTCCCTATTCCCTATTCCCTATTCCCTATTCCCTATTCCCTAAAAAATGATTTTCCTAGAACTCGTCTTACAAAATTTCGGACCCTACTCCGGTAAACAAACAATAAACCTCCGCCCTACCCTTACCGATCGCCCTCGCCCCATCATCTTATTTGGAGGTATGAATGGAGGAGGAAAAACTACTCTTTTAGATGCCATTCGCCTCGCACTTTACGGTCATCGCACCCAATGTTCAACTAGAGGAAACTTAACTTATAGCGACTTTCTTTCTCAATGCGTAAATCGTAATACTCCCCCTACAGAAAAAACTCGCATTGAATTAGCTTTTGAACATATTCAAGACGACCAACTTGTAGAATATCGCGTAGTTCGTACCTGGGAAAAAAATCCTAAAGATGGCAAAGATAGTTTAGGAATTCTTGATGGCGAATGGCCTGATTCTTACTTAGCAAATGCCTGGGATGAATATATAGAAAATCTCTTACCTTTAGGAATTTCTAACTTATTTCTATTTGATGGAGAACAAGTAAAAGAATTAGCTGAACTAGAAACACCACCACCTTTAGTAGTAGATGCAATTCAGTCATTATTAGGATTAGAATTAGCCGAACGTCTCGCGGCAGATTTGGATATTTTGGTGACTCGGAAAAAGAAGCAATTTGCCAAGACTAAAGAAATAGCAAATTTAGAGGAAATTGAACAAAAACTCCATCAGCAAAAAAAAGATTTTGAAGTTGCTACAGAAAAATTGGTAGATTTGGAAAAGCAATTAAAAAAAGCTCAACAAAAGCAAGAAAAAGCTATGAGAAAATTTGTCTCGGAAGGGGGAAAAATTGCTGCTGAAAGAAGTCAGTTAAAACAAGAATTTCAAGATGTCGAATTAGAGATGGAAAATGCTCGTCAGGAAATGGTTGAACTTGCTGCGGGAGCTTTACCTCTGGCTTTAATTTCTCCTCTTTTGGAACAAGCAAGTTCTCAAGGTGATGTAGAGATTTTACGCCATGAGGCAGAAATAGCTTTAGATGCTTTTCAGGAAAGAGACCAACGTTTAGTTAATTATCTGAATGAGTTGTCTATTCCTGCTGGCAAAATTAGTAAAATTCAAAGGTTTCTCGATCGAGAAAATCTGATGATTGAAGAGGATATTAATCAAATTGATGAACCTTGGTTATTAGCAGATGAAGAGGCGCTAACTTTACTAGAAAATTTGTTGCGCTATGAGATTGAAAATTGTCGAAAAAATGCTCGGGAAAGTTTAACCAGTCTCAAGGATTTAGAAGTGGAAATTAATGTTCTAGAAAAGCAGCTAGTAAGTGCAGCATCTCCGGAAGCTTATAAAATTTTGGAAGCTGCTTTACAGGAGGCACAAACTGAGTTAGCTAGGATACAGATTGCTTGTGAAAATAGTAAACGCGAGCGTAAAAAATTGGAGGATGCTATTACTAAAACTAAGAAGGAATTATTTAGCTATACTGATGAAACTATCGAACGTCACAATATTCAAAATATCATTGAATCTTCTGGTAAAGTGAAGAAAACTTTGCAGCTATTTAAGGAGAAGTTAACCCTGAAAAAGTTGAATAAACTAGAGATGGAAGTTACTGAATGTTTCCGCTATCTTTTGCATAAATCAGACTTGGTGCATCGCGTGGCTATTGATAATAATAATTTTGCTCTTTCTCTCTACGATAATCAAGGGCAAGTTGTTCCTAAAAATCGCATTTCTGCTGGAGAAAAACAGCTTTTGGCAATTTCGTTTTTGTGGGGTTTGGCAAAGGTTTCTGGTAGACATTTACCCGTCGCTATTGATACACCTTTGGGTAGATTAGATTCATCCCACCGTCAGAATTTAGTAGAACGTTATTTCCCTTCTGCTAGTCATCAAGTTATTCTTTTATCTACCGATACTGAGATTTGTAAATCAGAAGTAGAAAATCTCCGTAACTTAGAGGCGATCGCTCACGAATATTTACTCAAATATGATGCTCAAAAAAATCAAACTAATCTGGAAAGAGGATATTTTTGGTAAGCAAATTTTTTTCCCTCTGTCACTTCAACTGAAGTTACTCACAGAGGGGTAGAAAATTTCTCTACCAATGTGAATATTTACTCAAATATGATGCTCAAAAAAATCAAACTAATCTGAAAATAAGCTATTTTTTGTAACCAAAAACTTTCTTTCTAATCACACCTTAATTTAATTACCATAATTTTTCTCTGTCAAAGTCAAATACCAGAGTTTTATATTGACACTCGCCCGTTAAATCGGAGATTATAACAGAAGATTCTTGTATCACAGATTCTTAGCTAGATAACAAATCAAACAAGTTGAGTTGTACCCCCGTCAGACCATCTCCACAAGCTTTCTTGCTCCGTCTTTACGCTGAGGGAACCTCAGCGCAGGCGGTGCGCTTTTCTTTTGCCGTGTGCCCCACGGCTATTAATCCTCTATTTCTGATTATTTTTGCAGCAGCTACATCACGATTTATTTGATAACTACAGTTGCTACAATTATGCTTTCTATCAGAGAGTTTCTTTTTCTGTCTATGCCCACATAAAGGATATTCTTGAGATGTATAATTCTTATCAACTTTGGCATAATACTTACCTCGTTTCCAACAAACATAAGGTAAGATTTCGTTAATAAACTGACCTATACCACTATCTAAAGATTGTTTCCTGACAATGCCTTTAGACCAGGAATTAAAGTTAACATATTCGACAAAAATATTGTCTGCTAAATCACAAAGTTGATGAGCTATGTTGAAATGCCAATCACGTCTTGTATTAGAGATTTTCTCATCCAATCTAGCTATTCTATTCTGGAGTTTTGACCAATTACTCGACCCTTTATTTTTATGTTTTAACCTTCTTTGCAGCAAGCTCGCGCGTTCCCTTGCGCCTGGAGGCGGCGCGGGGTCGCTCGCCAATTTAAGCTTGCGTAGTTGACCTGATAAAAACTTAGGGGCCTTGATTAATTTTCCTGTAGAAGTAGCGACAAAACTTTCTATCCCTGCATCTATACCTAATGATGTTTTCCCTACTAAATTATCTGGCACTGACTTTGATGAAGTAAAACTAACCATCAAATAATAACCCGTAGCTTTTTTTACTATCCTAGCTTGTTTAGCTACCATAACTTCTGGATATGGTCTACTTTGCCTAATTTTAATCCACCCCAGTTGAGGCAACTTGAATCTACCGCAACCTAGATAATTTTTCAGCATGGCAGGAAAAACAAAGCTTCTCATCCTTTTCTTAAATCTAGGAAAGCCTTTACCCAGAGATTTCATTTCAGAAAATGCCCTGTCTAATTGTTTTAAAGTTTGTTGTAAAACTTGAGCATTAACTGATTTTAACTTAGGATTAGTTTTCTTGGCTGTTGTTAGATTTTTTGCCTGATAATTGTAATTAGGGTAAGGGGTATCACCAGGGATAATATATTCAGAAATAATCGAACAAATATTGATTGGTGACTTCCTTGAACTTAACCAATCTTTATGCCCTCTTAAAGCATAGTTATATACACTTTTACAGACATCAAGAATGTGATTAATTTCTGCCTATTGATGCTGAGTTGGTTCAGCTTGTACTGGTAAGTTAAAGTAATCAATTTGGTGATTCAACTTATTTCTAAATACCATTTAATCCTAACACAAAACTTGTTTCATAATTGTGCAATTAATTTACTGGTTGAAATTCATCTCACCGCTAAATTAAAAATTATAGTGGCTCGAACTCTTTAAACATTCTCTGATAGCTAAACTATAGAAAAAATTTTCGTATTTCATCGTAAGTTTTCCCTAGTTATTTTCTCATTGGTGGCTGAAAAATTTGTATTTCCCACCCTACTGAACTCCTGAAAATACAGAAACTTTCCTACTCTGGATTATTTTTCAGCAACCAAGCAATAACCAATCATAAATTGCTGAAAAATCTCCTACTCAAACCTACTACGAACTACTACTAGCTAAATAGAACAACTTAAACCACCTGATTTTTGAGTAAAACGAGCATTTTCTCGATAATCAACAGGACAATCAATTACAGCGGGAACATCTTGAGCAAGAGCCTCTTTCAGAGTAGGAATTAAATCAGTAGCAGACTCAACTCGATAACCTTTCAAACCAAAACTTTCAGCAAACTTAACAAAATCTGGATTGCCAAACTTAATAAAAGATGACTTACCGAAATGGTCTTCCTGCTTCCATTCAATCAAACCATAACCACCATCATTAAAAATTAAAGTTACAAAAGCAGTACCCACTCGTAAAGCAGTTTCCAACTCTTGACAATTCATCATAAACCCACCATCCCCTGTTGCAGCTATTACCTTACGGTCAGGATGGACTAATTTAGCAGCGATCGCTCCAGGAATAGCAATACCCATTGCAGCAAATCCATTAGAAATCAAACAAGTATTAGGACGGTCACAATGATAATGTCTAGCAATCCACATTTTATGAGCACCAACATCAGAAATAACAATATCTTCTGGGCCCATTACTTGACGTAAATCATAAATTAGTTTTTGAGGCTTAATTGGAAAGTCATTATCTTTACTATATCCCTCATATTCAGAGCGAAGATTTGTTCTAATTTCTGATACAGTCGGACTTACTTGATTCATTCGCTCAGAACGTCGTAAAATTTCATTCAAAGAATCTGAAATATCTCCAACTATTTCAGCTATCGGAATATAACTACTATCAATCTCCGCATATTTTGCTCCAATATGAATAATCGGAATTTCACCTTGAGGATTCCATTTTTTTGGTGAATATTCAATCAAATCATAACCAACTGCAATAACCAAATCTGTTTCATCAAAAGCACAAGTAATATAATCCCGTTGTTGTAATCCTGTAGTCCATAAAGACAGAGGAAGAGTATAAGGCATCACACCTTTACCCATAAAAGTATTAGCAACAGGAATATTTAATTGTGTTGCAAACTCTGTTAAAGCTTCACTTGCATTAGCCCGAATCGCTCCATTTCCCACTAAAATTACAGGGTTTTTTGCTTTAGAAATTGCTACTGCTGCTGCAGTCATACTTTGATAAGCAGAATAAGATTTTTCTTGCTTATCACGATTCAAAGGTTGCCCTTCTACAGACATTGCCGCAATATTTTCAGGTAAATCAATATGTACTGCGCCAGGCTTTTCTTGTTGAGCTACTTTAAATGCTTTGCGGACAATTTCTGGTGTATTACTAGGACGAACAATTTGAGCATTCCATTTAGTTACTGGCTCAAACATTGCCACTAAATCTAAATATTGGTGAGATTCAATGTGCATTCTATCTGTACCAACTTGACCTGTAATTGCTACTAAAGGTGCGCCATCTAAATTAGCATCAGCAACACCTGTCATTAAATTAGTCGCTCCAGGGCCTAATGTTGATAAACAAACTCCTGCTTTTCCTGTTAAACGACCATAGACATCTGCCATAAAAGCGGCACCTTGTTCATGTCGGGTAGTTATAAATTGAATTGGAGAATCTTTGAGAGCTTCCAAGATATTCAGATTCTCTTCTCCAGGGAGTCCAAATACATATTTGACTCCTTCATTTTCGAGGCATTTTACCAATAATTCTGCAGTGTTCATCTCTATTTTTCTCCTTTGATCAAAGGTGGTAGAAAACTAAATCGAAAGTTTTAACTTTAAATTCAGATAAATTTACGGGTACAACGAAAAGTAATTTCGACTATTTATCTAAAATTACAGGCTGAAATATAATGCTTAATTTTAAAACACAAATTCTATAAATGATTATTTTTTTTCTTTTCCGGAATCAAGATAAATTAAACCTCTATTTAACTTTTTTTCCCAGGTAATTAAGTATCTGTGCGAAATCAATTTAACATTTGGTTAAAGCAGCTCACAGGCAGTAAAAAATATACCTGAGTAGTAGATATAAAAATTATTTTTCTTGCCTATTGTTAGATTTAATCTAAGATGATGCTTTCAAAGTTGTTAGTGGGTAAAGTTGTCTAATCTCCAGTTAATCCTCCTGAAATAGGGAAAGCGTTAAAGGTAGATTCGGAATTATTTTAGATACAAAAACTATACTTGCTAAACATCCTATAATACCTCACATCAAATCCGGATAATTAGTTATTTGATAACTTAGAAGTCAAGAGTTAAGAGTTAGGGGTTAGAAGTTAGGATTCCATAGTGGGAATATGTAGGGACTTTCTATGGAGCATCCCTACTACTTCACATATAGAAGAAAGTTTTTCGATAACTGTACAAACGGATTTGATATCACATCTAATACCAAATCCGGTTTTCATACATCTCTTATTTTTATAGCCTAAATCCTTGCTCTAATTAAAGATTTAGTCAATGTTTTAAAAGGAGCTTTTCAAAACCGGATTTGGTATTATACCCACTTTTAAAAGCAACACTATATTTGATTGGGGTGTAAAAATCACTCTGAAAATAATCAGAATTATTACATACTAAGCACTCAATTCAACTTCTAGGATTGATAAATATCAAATCTAAGTATGACAATATTTTAAGTAATTGCTATAACTCCTAACAGCTATTAAGTAGGTAGACAAGATTAACTTTATTTATCGCCAGATACTTAGTTATTTCACCCAAACTGTCTTAATATTGACAAATTCCAGAATTCCTTCTTTGCTAAGTTCTCGGCCATAGCCAGAACGTTTAATCCCACCAAAAGGCAGACGTGGGTCAGACTTGACTAAACCATTGATAAAAACTGCACCTGCTTCTAGTTCTGATATTAACCTATCTGTCTGGGCTGTATCTGTAGTCCATGCACTTGCACCTAATCCGAAAGGAGAGTTATTGGCCAGTTCTATTGCTTCATCAATATTAGTAACCCGAAATATCAAGGCAACAGGACCAAAAAATTCCTCTTTATAAGCAGGGGAATCTACTGGAATCTCCGCCAAAATAGTAGGAGGGTAAAAATTTCCCGGACTGTCAGATAAAAGATGACCACCAGTCAGAACTTTTGCTCCTTTCTCAACAGAAGCTTCTACTTGAGCATTTAACTCTTGAAGAATAGATGGAGTTGCCAAAGGACCAATATCAGTATCTGGCAACATAGGGTCTCCTACCTTCAAAGCCTCAAATTTTTCTACTAGACGCTGTTGAAATTCTTCAGCAATAGTTTCTGCTAATATGAAGCGTTTGGCTGCAATACAAGATTGGCCATTATTCAACATCCGAGCTGTAACAGCAGTAGACACAGCTTGTTCTAAATTAGCACTTTCTAATACTATAAATGGATCGCTACCTCCCAATTCCAAAACAGTTTTTTTGATTGATTGACCTGCTATTGCTGCTAAAGCCATTCCTGCTGGTTCACTTCCAGTTAAAGTTCCTGCTTTTACTCGGTCATCTGCCATGATGCCTGCTACTTTATTGGAACCTATCAATAGGGTTTGAAATGCTCCTTCTGGGAAACCTGCTTCTTTAAATATTTCTTCAATGGCCAAGGCACATTGGGGAACATTAGAGGCGTGTTTTAATAAACCTACATTTCCTGCCATTAAAGCTGGTGCTGCAAATCTGAAAACTTGCCAAAAGGGAAAATTCCAAGGCATAACAGCTAGCACTGGGCCTAATGGTTGATAACGGACAAAAGATTTACTTGCGTCAGTTTGTGCTGGTACGTCAGCGAGAAATTTTGCTGCATTTTCTGCATAGTAGCGACAGACTAGGGCACATTTTTTAGCTTCAGCGATAGCTCCACTCAGAGTTTTACCCATTTCTAGGGTCATTATTTTGGCAAATTTTTCAGCATTTTTCTCTAAAATATCGGCTGCTGCTAATAGCCATTCCCCACGTTGAGTCATGGAAATTTGACGATATTGACCAAAAGTTGTGATTGCTAATTCTAGTTTTGTTTCAATCTCTGCATCTGTGATTGGTTCAAAAGTTTTTAGTGTTTCTCCTGTTGCTGGATTAATTGTAGCGATCGCCATTAATTTTTTCTCCTCAATTTAAAGTTAAAATTACTTTTTAAATTAAGTCACAAGTTATGAATATCAATACATTTTGTGACAATAATGTTTTTGACAATAACTTTTTTTCTTGCTGCTGTAAATCCTTCGATAGTTTAACTTATTCGCTTCTTTACCCCTGGGTGTTAATTTCATCCAAGAGCTTACTAATTTTTGTTAACTTTAGTTTGGCTTTATACTTTATCATACTCGCTTGCACTAGCAAAAACAGTTAATTCTTAACTATCTTTTACAATCATTTAACGATATAAAAAAATATACACTTATAGATAGGATTTACAAATTTTTCAGTTATAAACTCCATATATAGTGGAGCACTCTAGTTTTTAAGTTCTATATTATAAGTGTTTTTTTGTAAGCCCTGATAGACAGTCTTTATTTCCTATTCCTCAAACTGTAGCGAAGTCTATGTATATATATATATATGTTTTATCTCAATCACCTACAATAGCTAGACTTTGTCTAAATCTCCCTATCAGGCCAGAAAAACCAACATGATAGGGGTATCATTAAATGTATAAAAAGTATCACACTTTTATCAAAATAATTGGTCTAAAACCCCGCCTTTTAAGGCGAAATATTTTTGTAGGGTTGCTCAAAATCCCCGTTACAAAAATCACTTCTGACTTCGTTAAAGATACCATGTCTGAATTTACTACTGTTGATCAAAAAATATTTAATCTAGTAAGAGGGATTAGACCTCAACTTCCTAAGGGACTTTGGAAAGGCAAAAAGAAACGTGGACGACCGATCAAAATTTCTGTACCTAGTTTTCAACAAGAGCGTTGCGCGTGGGTGGTATCAACTTAAATATCGTCGTCTAGTTGTACGATGGGAGCGTATTTCTGCTTGCCCGTGATGCTTTTTTAGGGTTCGCGGAGCGTGGGGTTAGCCATATCGTCACTGTACATATTTGGGTTAATCGCATTTTATTAGTGGCATAGGTTCAGTAATATCTAAAATTTCATAAAAACACTGTTAATTATGATTTATCAATCATAAATTTTGACGACTAAACTATTTGATACAATTTTATAACATAATTATCAACTAAGATTGCAATATCAAACTTAGATATTTATTTAGATATTTATAATGTTGAGATATTAGTAGATGTAGATTTAAGTAAGCTAGATTTTAAAACTAGCAATCTTATTTTCTACGGAAAACTAACTAATTATCAGGGGCAGTTGACATACGTTAAGTTATTTGTACAAGAGTAATTTTAATCCGTCAAAAGTGAATAGTTAGCCTCCTGTGGAGGAACTGTGTTAACAAATGTGTGATGGAAATGAGCAACCTGCCATCAATATATACTATAAGTTTTTTAACCAGAGGCGTGAGGGTCTTCAACGAACCTGTTTAAAATATTAACGGATGACTGATGAACAATCAAAAATAACTTCTAGATATATATCTTTGATATTGAAACTATGAGAATGGGATGAAAATAATCTTTCAATATTCAAATATAACTATAACCGTTATTTTAAATTTAATACTTTACAATTCTGTAAAAGCATAATTATTTGAAAACTTACTACAAACTTTATTGAATTCAGCAGAGATAAAAATATATTGTAATTATCTACAGGAACGTAGTTAGACTGAAGATAATTACAAGCAGAGGAAGCAATATTACTAATTCAGTTATAATTAACAGTAGACAAATTACAAACAGCATATCTTTATATAGGTAAATTCATTGGTGTAGCAGTAGTTTTTTTTCGCTATAATATAAATAAAAATTGTAAAATTTGCAACTATGATTTTAATATAAATGACAGTTTATCTTCTGATATTATTAATGCAATTGTAGAGGAAGAATTGGTGTAGCAGTAGTTTTTTTCGCTATAATATAAATAAAAATTGTAAAATTTGCAACTATGATTTTAATATAAATGACAGTTTATCTTCTGATATTATTAATGCAATTGTAGAGGAAAAGTTGCTAATGAAATTTAGTATCGTAATTACAACTTATAATCGCTTAGATTTATTAAAACGGGCAATTAATTCGGCATTAGAACAAACGGTTGAATGTGAAATAATAGTAGTTGATGACTGTTCAATAGATGGTACAAAAAAATATGTCAATAGCTTAGGAGATCGTGTAATTTACTATTGTACTTCTTCTAACCAAGGTCATGCAGCAACAATGAATTTAGGGGTGCAAAATGCTCAGGGAGATTGGATAAAACCTTTAGATGATGATGATTATATGGCAGCTAATTGTATAGAGGAAATGACTAAAGCAATTATTCTTCATTCTCAAGCAGTGATTCTTTCTTGTCAGGCAGCACAAGTTGATTGTCATCAGGTAGAAATTAGTCGTACTTATAAAAGAGGACCTGGAACAGCATTTTATATTTCCCAAGAAGATATTCACTATGGGATGTTACTAGAATCATTGCCATTTGGTACTCCTATTCAAGTTGCTTTTCGTCGGGATGCTTTTTTAGAATCTGGAGGATGGGATACTAATTTAAGGAGTTGCGATGATATTGATTCTTGGATTAGAATTACTGAGTTTGGTGATGCTATTTTTCTCAACCAATGTTTAGTTTATCGTACTATTTGGATAGGAGGATATGACAGGAAAATTCCTTTGAAAAAACGTTGTAATACTAATATTTTAATAAAAGAAAAAATATATACTAAAGTTCATAAAAAGTATTATAATCTAATTCCAGAACTTGAAGATATACGGCAATACATAAATTTACATTGGGGTATAGTTGCTTTCAAACAAAAACAATTATTAACAGCTATCAATATATTATTACCAGCATTTTTTTCTCTGAAAGCCTGGCAAATTTTTTTAGAAGTTACTATTGCTAGAAGAATGAAAAAAGACAATAAAAATTTAATCAAAAAAGTTTTGATTAATTAATTTTATATTTATATAGCAATGAAGATAAAAGAATATTACGAAACTATTTTTATAGAGAATAGAACAGTTTTATGTAAAATTATATAGGTTCCAAATTCATACTAAATTTAGTATCAATAGTTGTTGATGAAACACTTAAAAATAATCACCGGCTCTATAAGTATAAGCGAATTATTCCAACTTCAATAATTATAAATCATAGGTTTTATGACAACTTTATAATTTTCAATTGGTTATGAAAAACATAATTATTACCAACAATACAAAGCATTAACAATAATATTAAAAATAGGGCTGCATACTTAATATGATGTGCCTCTCCGGGGGAGCTAGGCTATCAGATAATCAGCTATAAATAACATTTAAGAATTGACAGTACCGAATAAATATTTGAATCATGTTTACTTGATCTCCTTTCTACTCTTCTAATTCCTGACTCCTGTACGTCACCGATCCGGCGGCTCCTCATTCCTCACTAAGTTATTTATAAGTATTTAACCTATAGCGTAGCTCCCTCGGAGGGACACATCATATTACCCTATTCTCTACTAGAAAAAATTCCCTTTTCTCGTAATTGCTGCATAAAATACTCTTCTAGACTAAGCCTTTCTATATTCATTTTCATCAGTGTAGCTTTCATTAATCCCAAACTAACTAAAAATTCTTTAGGGTCTCCCCGCAAATGACCTTGCCAAAAATTATGCTCAAATTCTAAATCTGGTATCCATTGTTTAAGAATCTTAAGATTACCACTTTTACCCTTAACATAATAACTTTCATTAGTTCCTAATACTTCATCTAAAGTACCAATACAAATTAATTCTCCTTGTGCAAGAATAGCAATGCGATCACATATTTTCTCCACATCAGACAAAACATGACTATTAAAAAAAATAGTCTTCCCTTGTTTTTTGAGCGAGATAATAATTTCTCTGATTTGATAACGTCCCATTGGATCTAAACCTGACATAGGTTCATCTAAAAATACTAACTCAGGGTCATTAATCAAAGTTTGCGCCATACCAACTCTTTGCAACATTCCTTTAGAATATTGACGTAGTTGCTTTCTAATAGCTGTTGATTTAGACAATCCCACTAGGTCAAGTAATTCTGGAATTCTTTGTCTTTGTATTGATGTTGGTATTTGAAATAATCCTGCTACAAATTCTAGAAATTCCCATCCAGTTAAATATTCATAAAAGTAGGGATTTTCTGGCAAGTAACCAATTTTTTCTTTAATTACTCGATCGCCTATTGGCTGCCCTAATAAAACTCCCGATCCAGATGTAGGGCATACAATTCCTAATAAAGTTTTAAGTAGGGTAGTTTTTCCTGCACCATTTTGTCCCAAAAGTCCAAAAGTTTCTCCTTGATAAACTGTCAAAGTACAGTTTTTAAGAGATTCTATTTTTTGATTCATCCAAAAACCAGTGCGGTAAAATTTACCTAAATTATTAGTTTCTATCACTGGCAATTTTTCTGGTGTCTTTACTTCAGTGGGAATATTGACAGCAGATTCCATAAAAATTCAGCCTATATATTTAATATTTTATTTTTTATCATAAACTGAATCAGGACTTCAGTAGGAGAACCCGAAAACCTGGTTTCTTCATAGATTTCTATGTTGAAAAACTATAACGTTATAGATATGTAGTGTCTAGAACTCAAAGATGACCTCAAGTAATACCAATTTGAAAAAAGAATGTTACAAATAATAAGGGCGATAAGATGTCCCTTTGACTAATAAGATAAGTTATAAACTAAGAAATGGCATCGAAGCTATTCATTCTATACATTGCCTTACCAAAAGCTCCCCTACCTGTACGGGCAAACGGCCTTTTGCCCCTACCACTGACTCCGAAAAAATCCCCTAGCTATTTGTAGCAAACATTGATCAAATTGGTATAACAGCTAAAATCCAGTAGGGACATTCCATGGAACGTTGCTACTTTGGTCTACCCACATGAAAACCTATGTACACATGATTTAACCATTTTTGAGTTCTAGACACTACATATATAAGACGTTATAGTTTTAATTTATTACTAACTACATATAGTGTTTTTGTTTAAGTCTTATTTATATGTTATTTAAAAGCAAGAATACTTGAAGCCTTGGAAAAACTAAATTCTAAAAAAATTTGATTTTTTGAATAATTTAGATGAAGGTTGAATTTACCATTTCATCATTTTATCTATCTGGGAACGAATGTCATAAGTATCATTCAGACAAGTAATAAAACATATAATATCAACCCTAACATACTTACCATTCTTATGACAGACAATATTAAAAACAGCATTCCCTCTTGCATACCGTGAAGAAGAACCAGTAACAGTTTTGATTAGTCCTGTTGCTACTAAACTGCTCATTTTCTGTACTGCTTTAGCTGCACAATTTGACTAATTTGTAGTAGAAACAGGCTCCCAACCTGTGCTACCTCCTGGAGCTGATGTTACATTTTGTGTATTTAGTTCTTTAGTGAAAGACCCAAATATTAATGCCAGAGCTGCCCAACTAACAAATATTGGCTTTGTAATTGTATTAGTAATTTTCATTTTATCTAATACCAAGCGTGAAAAAATAATGTTACGAATAGTAAGAGGAATAAAAAGACAAATGCATGATATGTCCTTTGACAAAAAGAATGATTTACGACCTGAAAAATGGTATTGAAGCTATTGATTCTGACTCAGTCCGACTGAGTTACCCTCCTGGGAGGGGTTAGGGGTGGGTTGACTCCTAAGAAATATCCTAGCTATTTGTAGCAAATATTTATTAATTTGGTATAACCCACATTCGGTACTTCAAGTTGTATCACAAAAGAAATAAAAAAAACCCTCCAAAGGGAGGGTTTTTTTGAGTAATTAAAAATTCAATCAATCAACTAGAAATTAACCATTGATAGAAGGAGCTTCTACAGCAGCCAAATCTAGAGGGAAGTTGTGAGCATTACGCTCGTGCATTACTTCCATTCCTAAGTTAGCCCGGTTAATGATGTCTGCCCAAGTATTTACCACACGACCACTAGAATCGATGATCGACTGGTTGAAGTTGAAACCATTCAAGTTGAAGGCCATTGTGGACACACCTAATGCTGTGAACCAAATTCCTACTACTGGCCATGCTCCTAAGAAGAAGTGTAAGGAACGGCTGTTGTTGAATGATGCATATTGGAAGATTAAACGACCGAAGTAGCCGTGAGCTGCTACGATGTTATAAGTTTCTTCTTCTTGACCGAACTTGTAACCGTAGTTCTGAGACTCAGTTTCTGTTGTCTCACGTACTAAGCTGGATGTTACCAAAGAACCGTGCATTGCACTGAACAATGAACCACCGAATACACCTGCTACACCTAACATATGGAATGGGTGCATTAAGATGTTGTGCTCTGCTTGGAACACTAACATGAAGTTGAATGTTCCGGAAATTCCTAAAGGCATTCCATCAGAGAAGCTTCCTTGTCCGATTGGATAGATTAAGAATACTGCTGTTGCTGCTGCTACTGGAGCAGAGTATGCAACACAGATCCAAGGACGCATACCTAAGCGGTAGGATAATTCCCACTCACGACCCATGTAGCAGAATACGCCAATGAGGAAGTGGAAGATTACTAGCTGGTATGGGCCACCGTTGTATAGCCACTCATCCAAACTTGCTGCTTCCCAGATGGGGTAGAAGTGTAGACCGATAGCGTTGGAGGAAGGTACTACTGCACCGGAAATGATGTTGTTTCCGAACATTAAGGAACCAGCGACGGGTTCGCGGATACCATCAATGTCTACTGGAGGAGCTGCTACAAATGCGATGATGTAGCAGATAGTAGCTGTGAGAAGGGTGGGGATCATTAATACACCGAACCAACCGATGTATAAACGATTGTCTGTGCTGGTGATCCAGCTACAGAACTTTTCCCATACGTTGGCGTTTTCACGCTGTTGTAAGGTAGTTGTCATAATGTATGATTGCTGTTATATATGTATGAAATTTTCGAGGTACGGCGGTGCAGGTGTTTTTTTGTTTCCTGCTCCGTTATTAATAATATAGCTAGTTTATTTCGTTTTGTAAAGGGGTGTTAAGGATAGTGTTGTTTAACTAAGTTATAAGTTTTGTTTATCATGTTAATAAGGTATCATATTTATGTTTAAAAGTCAATAAAAAATAACTTATTTGAAGTAGCACTCAGCTATCAGCAAGCCTATTACAGAGGAGCTGCATTATCAGCTTTTCAAGATTTACAATTGGACATTGATATAGTATCCGGATCATTAGTTATCGTAATAATCGGCGGAGTTAAGAGTGCGGAGTTAGGAGTCAGGAGTCAGTAGGAAGAAAGTGGGAATTATTTGGGGATATTCCAGCATTTTATGTCTGCATTGAATGGAAGTAGAAAGTGCAATAACTGTATAACCGGATTTGATATAACACCTCCCATTAACACCCACAACACTATTAATATAGCTGGGAACTTAAACTATTGAATTTTTATGGATAATTAGGTTTTCTTTTTAAACGAGTTTGTAAAATCATTAAGGTGCTATCTATATTTTCATGGATATCTACCTCTTTTACTTCGTAAGCATTCAGCTATTAGCGGTCAGCTATCCTCCTATAGTCGGAACTGCGGACTTCAGCTTTTTAATGAATGAAGCAAGCATTCGTTTAAGTTCTACTAAATTCTCAACCAGAAATTCGTACTCTGAGAGCTTTGATAAAATTGCTTTTTTCTCCTTTAAAGGTAATAAAGCTGATAGCTGACTGCTGAATGCTTACAATTTATCAAATATTTGCAAAGCGCGAAAACCGGGTAAAAGATTGGCAATATTTTGGGAGGGAGCAACTTACCATAAATCTCAAGAATTTCGAGAATATTTGATGTTAATTAATCAAAATTTATCGCATATAAGAATGGTTGATACATGGTACAAAGTTGGCTCCAAATGCTCCGGAGCAAAATCCTGTTGAAGATATTTGGTTACCAGGCAAAAATTTCATCATAAAATATGATCATTTTTGCAATTCTTTTAAAGTAGTTAAGTGGCTATTTAAGTTTTTTGCATATGGTCAAATATTCGATTTCCCAAAGCTTTTTCAGTATGGAATTTTGCCAGAACCTATTTAGGATTACTATAGGATTAATGAAATGCCAAGAAAAGTATATTTAGCAAATTATTTGAGTTCATCTGAACTCAAACAAAGGTATAAAAAAACTGTAGAACCAGTAGAGTCTGTGAAAGTGGCATTTATTGTGGAAAGTATCATGAGGTTGGACAGTGAAAAATAGTGAGATCGCTATAGGTATTAATGATGATTATGCCTGAGAAATAATCAAAAAATACAATCAATTAGGTGAAGTTGGAGTCAAAAATGGTAAACGCAACCTTCAAAAAGGAAAAAGAGGAAAAAAAGAACTATTAAAACCAGAACAATTTCAAAAATTAGCTCTAGAATTATTTGAAAAATATGACGATATACTGCTTCTGGGTAATTTCCCAAGCAACTACTCATATTGCTAGTTTTAGCCTCTTTGACAACTTGCCACAAAGGTATTTCCTCTATGAAATAATTATTCCAACCGCACTAATTTTTTCGTCTCTCTAATATAGATTTGACTAATTAAATTTAATACTTCACCCATGTCTAGAATTGTTACATATAGTCCTGCTTATACAATAGTTCCTACCTATGAATGCTTTAATCATTGCACCTATTGTAATTTTCGCTCAGAACCAAGTAAAAGTTCATGGCTTAGTCTATCAGAAGCAGAAGCAAAATTACTGTCCCTAAAAAATCAAGGTGTAATTGAAATTTTAATTCTGAGTGGTGAAGTACATCCAAACAGCCAAAATAGACCAACTTGGTTCCAATTAATCTATGATTTATGCAAACTAGCTCTATCTTTAGGATTTTTACCTCATACTAATGTTGGGCCACTTAGTAGAGCAGAAATGAAGGAGTTAAAACAAGTTAATGTGTCAATGGGACTAATGTTGGAGCAGATGACACCTAAATTACTACAAACAGTTCATAAAAATGCTCCTAGTAAAATACCACATTTACGCTTACAACAATTAGAATTAGCTGGCGAACTAAGAATTCCATTTACTACTGGTTTATTATTAGGAGTTGGAGAGACTGTAACTGACTGGAAAGAAACATTAATAGCGATCGCTAATGTTCATAAAAAATGGGGTCATATTCAAGAAGTTATTTTACAACCCTACAGTCCTGGTGAGCGACAAATATGGAATAGTGAAGCTTTCGACATCAATTTGTTGCCAGATATTGTAGCGATCGCTCGTAAAATTTTGCCCTCAACCATTGCGTTACAAATTCCTCCTAATTTAGTTACAAAACCGGAAATATTATTAGCTTGTGTAGAAACTGGTGCGAGTGACTTAGGAGGAATTGGACTCCACGATGAAGTCAACCCTGATTATCCTCATCCCCATTATCAAGGTTTAGCAAAAGTGTTGCAATCGCGAAGATGGCAACTAATCAAAAGATTACCTGTTTATTCTCAATATGATGCTTGGTTGCCAACAAATTTAGGTAATGTTGTGAGTAAATGGCGTATGAGATTGTTAATAGACCTCTCCGGAAAAGAGGAAGTAGGGAGTAGGTAGGGACGTTGCATGCAACGTCCCTACAGAGTAGGGGGAAAGAATTGATGATTTTTGCGCGATAATTGATCGGTTAAACATCAGGACTTACGCACTGAAATATAGATATAGGGTTTTGCTCAGTTACGCTACCGCTTTTTCCTATGGTCATGCTCCGCAAACATGTCGCGGAGCGTTAACGGAGTTATGCGACAGCAAAACACACCCCACCAATAGTGTTCATGCGTAAGTCCTAAAATGTGAGGATTTTTAGCAGATAAGGGCAGAAAAATTGAGTGACAGAGGAAATTGAAGTTTTTTTCAGACTTTTATAGCGGTTTTCACTCATGTTGACTACAAAACTTCTGCCCTCAGCATAAGTGCCTCTCTTAGTGCGCATTCCCTCACAGGAGTCAGCATTCCGCAAGCGAGCTGTCCTCGTCGCGGGGTCAGACCACTTGCGTCTGCTGCCGACGCGGGGTCGCACCGCTTCTGCCTTTAAGCAAAAATTTCTGTATTCTATGAAACATGAAAACTGCTATAAGTCTTTCTACCTCTTCCCTCTTGCTTCTTCCCTCTTGCTTCTTCTTGACAATACTGATGCTACCGGACTTGATATTAAATCTTATTCTTGAGACTTAAATGTTACTCGAAAAAGATTTACGCAAAAGTAACTTTCGAGGTTGCCCAAATAGTAGGGAACCGAAAGTCCACTCAACTTCTTGTAATTGATAACCAGCTTTATCGTAAAGTCTTCGAGCAGTATAATTATTTTCTAATACATGAAGGTATAACTCACAAAAACCCCATCCTAATACCTTATGCTCACAATAACTTAACAATTTTTGAGCAACTCCTAATTTTCTATAGTTAGCATCAACAGCTAAATTTGATAAATAAGCATACTCAAAATTATCTAAATTATCTAATTGCCAAGAGTTGAATAAGAGGACATCCATCCCACCTCGCGAACGCACATCAATTTCCACAGTTCCTACCAAATCTTGTTTTCTAGTATTAGATACATCCCTGGTAGACTCAGTATTTTCGACAACCATAGCAACAAGACATAAATAATGCTCAGTTTTTGAACGAATGCGATTGCGTAAATCTTCGTAAATACCTAGTCGTAAAAAAGGACGAACATAACCCATAATTCCTTGACAGGAGTAAAAACTATTAGTCAAAACTTCGGTAATACTGTTGATATCTTTTGGTTGAGCAATCCGGATGAAAAAACTAAATTCATTAGACAATTTTTTTTTTGCTTGAGGTTCTAGAAACTTTGATAAACAAAATAGAGGGTTCACAATAAATTTACTAACTATATCTAAATTCTATATAAAAGGCTAGAATATCTGTAGTAGCCATCTTGAGGTTGTGTAAAAATCTGAAAAAAGGCAACTGCTTAATTAGGCAATAGGATTAAAAGTTTAAAGCTAATATATTTTAGAATTTTTGACAAATCTTGTCATTTTTGTAGGCAAAGTGATTTTAGATTAAAAAATGATATTGAGCAGCCTACTACAGCTTTTAGTATATATACTAATCAGGGCACTAGTTGATAGGTTGAAAGGCCACTAACAATTTAGTATGTATAACAAGAAGCAAAAGTCCAAATAATTAAAATTTTCTTAAATTCAGAAAACTTTCTATTGTAGGTAAAAATTGTTTTGATCCTGAATCAAAATCACTAATTATAACATTTTAAGCAACTGTATATTATTGAATATCAACTATAGCAGTGCGTGCTGGTATATTTACAAATTACAGGAACTGTCCAATAGCTAAAAGTCTGATATTATCAGCTTTTTATTTCCCTTATTACCTGTTGCCTGTTGCCTGTTGCCTGCGCATTTGCGCCAGCATTCCGTAGGAAAGCGCTATACAAGATCAAGATTATTCACTTAATTAAATTTAATTAACTTGATAATGAATAAATTATTGATAATAATCACTGTGATTGAAGCACCTTTTTTCAGTGAAGCAAGTACCAAAGTTGGTGATTTGCTTTTTGGTTGATTATTACAGATGTAAATGGACATCTAGCATTCGGTTGTCCAGCACAATAGAGTCCCATCTATAACTGTAACTTGCTAAATCATAATTTATCATTACTGACTTGAAAGCACGGAGAGCGGTGCATGAGTTCTAGAAAAAAACTTAAACCGAAAATTTTGGTTGTCGATGACGAATTAGACAATCTAGACCTTCTTTACCGTACTTTCCACAGAGAATACAAGGTGTTGGGATCCCAAAGTGGACTGGAAGCTCTAAAAATTCTAGAAACATCTGAGGAAGTAGCTGTAATTATTTCAGACCAGCGAATGCCCAAAATGAGTGGTACAGAATTCTTGAGTTTAACTGCCAACCAATACCCTAATACTATTCGAATTGTTTTAACTGGATTCACTGATATAGAGAAATTCCTGATAACGATCGATCATCAACTGCAATAGAATTACCTCAGTCATTTGCTCCCATTCGTAGTAATCCTGTTTTAATGGAATTGCTAAAAACAAAAAAAACAATAGCAATTTGCGATCTGAAGATCAATCCGGAATTTAACGAATATTAACTACCCTTACGCTCTAATACTCGCGCTTTGATGGTAGTACCCCTAACTGTCAATGGTAAAATTATTGGTAGTATTTCTCTACGTCACAATGACGACAGACACCAATGGCAAGCTTCTGAAATTGAACTAGCGGAAGCAGTAGCTTCCCAAGCAGCGATCGCCGTGCAACAATCCAGTCTATACCAAACAACCAGACAACAAGTTGAACGACTAATAGAAGCATACCGCCTCAAAAAGAATTTTTCCAAAATATCTCCCATGAATTTCGTACACCTTTAACTTTAACGATCGGTTTGTGAGAAGAAGCAGTTAATTCCAGCAGAGATTTACCTCTAGATCGAGGTGCGATTGCACTGCGTAATTCTCGTCGTCTCTTGAGATTAGTTAATCAATTATTAGATTTGCAAAGACTTGATGCTGGAAGAATGCAGCCTTCTTTTCAACCCTGTAATATCAAACTCAAAAGTATTGCTACATCTTTTTGAGAGTAGGGAGTAGGGACCCACCCCTAACCCCGACCGTGGAGGGGAAAAAGGAGTAGGGAGTAGGGTGAAAAGAGATAAGATATCTTGGTTTAATGCCGATAATCGTTATAAACATTACTAAACGATTATTATTACTTAATAACTGAAGTTCATCGGAAATATAGCATTAATGCATGGGAATTGGTATAATCTCGTAGCTTTCTGTGACAATATTGTGGCTCACGGGGTGAAAAGCACCTCAAAACTATTGTGATATAAGGGTTTCAACTATTAAAACTCTGTATCAAAAAGATTTTTCCTGTTTGATCATGATCATCATTTGTAGAGAAGGGTGAGGTACACTTCCCGTACCTCACCCTTGTTCCCTAATTTGAGTTGATTTTTATGTCAATTATTGATCTAGCGCTATGCGCAGGCAACAGTTCCGGAAGGCAACAGCTCCGGAAGGGGGAATAAAAAACCGATAATATAAGACTTCTAGCTATTGGACAGTTATTGTAATTTGTCAATATGCCAGCGCACATTGCTATAGTAGCCATCAGCCACATTTTATGCTCAAAAAGTCGGTCCACTTACACACAGAGACCGACCCAAATGCAATTTTTATCATTGTATGAATCATATTTTCCACAATCTTTGACCAATACTCAACTTCCAACTTGAAAAATTTTCGCCCAGGTTAATTACTGTCCAAAAAACTGTCAAAATAGAAAGGCTGGCAGCTTGTTTTCCTTGGCCCATTAAATCTGAAAGCCGTCGAAAACATATACAAAGATTTTTAAGATTATTTTCCTGAAGTCTTGCCTTGTTTTGGTTCCCTATGATTACAATGATTATCAGTAGAAAATTTTCTGATGGTAGTCGATTAATTCTAACTATAGATAGAACACAATGGACAGATCAGAATATATTTGTCATAGGAGTTATCTACCAAAAACGAGCCTCATCTATTTATTGGCAAGTTTGAGAAAAAAAAGGTAGTAGTAATTTAGGACAACAGAAGGCAGTTATTTGGCCAGTTTGACGTTGATTGAAAAAAGATCAACTTGTGATGATTGGAGACCGGGAATTTTGCTAACCCAAAGCTCCGCTAACATGGTGTCAAATTATCACACTGGTCGAATATTTTGCAAGCTCGTAGAATAGGTGAGTTGTTAAATGAATATTTAGCAGAGATGACAAAAGCCATTTTTGCTAATGGTGTTACTGTGGATAAGTTTGTGGGAGATGCTGTGATGGCAATTTATGGTTCACCTGAAGAGTTGACAGCAGATGAGCAGGTGCAATGAGCAGTGGCTTCAGCTAGGGCCATGTTAAAAGCTTTGGATAAATTATTGGATAAATTAAATGAGAGGTGACAAAATCTGGTGTTAATTGGCCCGAATGGGGCTTCACCAGTGAGGTTTCGTTGTGGTATTCATCAGGGTAATGCTGTAGTGGGAATGTTTAGTGGTGCAGAGCGGTCTGATTATACAGCTATTGGCCCATCGGTAAATATTGCAGCTCGGCTACAGGAAGCTGCAGAGCCAAATACAATTTTGGTATCGCAGACTGTTGCTAACTATGTGGATAGTCGAGAGGTGAAAAAGTCTGGGTATCTGAAGTTGAAAGGTATAGATCAAGAGGTTTTAGGTTTTGTAGTTAGTCGAGACTCTATAACTTAAAGCTCAGATGGCAGTAAATATGATCTAAAAATTTTTTCTTCTGGACTTGTTGCAATTCTAGAAAAGTGTGTTATAGTAAAGAAACAACTGCGGGTGTAGTTTAGTGGTAAAACCTTAGCCTTCCAAGCTAATGATGGGGGTTCGATTCCCCCTACCCGCTTATAATTTAAAATAACGAGTTTACAACTTTTCAACCTTCTTTCTTTACTAGACAGATGAAAAAATATGGAAATGTGTACAAAAACCGTACAAAGAAGCTTACTTAAACCTAACTAAAATTGGCCAATTTTTAATGGCTTGTTTAACTATAAAGGGAATTACGTCGATGCCTTAAAAATGGCTAGAACCCGTGCTTATTCAGGATTTATGCCTTTTTGAGGTAAAAGCCTCTGCCTATCTATATTTGAGCCAATTTTGTGGCTTTAGTAGCGTTGCTGACTTGGGGTATGATTTGTATTTTTTGGCGATTGCTAAACTATATTAATGACAAATATTTGAGATTCTTCAGTTTTTATTTTCATACCTTGATTCAGCAACGCCGCTTTATTTTGTGTAAGTCCCACATTGTATAAATAATTCCACTGCAGATCTTAGGAATAGTAAATTGTATATATTTCAATCTAAAAATCGAACAATTTTGGCTCATAGATTATCGAATTTATGACCCAGATACTGATAAAAAAACAAAAATAGATCATCTGGAATCAATGATTTTATGTGCGGTAAATAATAAAAAATTACCATTTAAGACTGTGCTGATGGATAGTTGATATCCAACACAGTTGAGTGCTTTTGAGATTCCAGTTGAAAAACCATCTTTATTTCCATGAGAGTTTATGCTTTTAATTATAGTTAGATTGTTCCCAGAATTATCTGGGAAAAAATAATCTAAACTAAAGCAGCAGAAATAAGTTCATTTGCTATATCAAAATTAGCTGTCACATTCTGCACATCATCAAGATCGTCAAGAGCATCCATTAACTTGAGGAGTGATCGTGCCTGGTCTGATTCTGTCACCTCAACAGTATTACTAGCAATCCATCGAAACTCAACTTCACTCACATCAAAACCTTTACCTCGTAGCATCTGACTAAGATTTTCCAAATTAGTAGTTTCAGTAAATACCTCTGCACCCTGAAAATCTTCTTCAGAAATCATTTCATAATATTCCGCTTCTCCTTCAACAGATGCTTCCAATAATTCATCCTCATCAACAGACCCTGTAATAGTCACCACACCCTTGTGGTTAAACATCCAACTTACGCAACCAGTCTCACCTAAATTACCTCCATTTTTAGTAAATGCACTTCTGAGGTCTGCTGCTGTACGGTTACGATTATCTGTAAGTCCCTCAATCAGAATCGCTATCCCACCTGGCCCATAACCTTCATAACGAATTTCCTCAAGTTCATTACCATCATTGAACTGACCAGAACCTTTAGCGATCGCCCGCTCGATATTATCATTGGGAATACCTGCCACCTTTGCCTTATCTATCGCTGTACGCAACTGAAAATTACCAGCCGGATCAGCCCCACTACGGGCAGCAACAATGATCTGGCGAGAAATTTTAGCGAACACTTTGCCTTTAACGGCATCAACTCTAGCTTTTTGGCGTTTAATATTCGCCCATTTACTGTGTCCTGCCATAAAATCAAATAGCGTAAAAAAAATACATTTTCATCACTAATGTTGATAACTATTCACAGGCATAAAAATCCTGGTACAATAGTTATCAAACTTCTATCGAAATTATATTTTAACGCTTTTTATGGCTTTCCTCAAAACTCAACTATGAGTTAGGCTAAACAAACCTGACATTGGTTTCTATATTATCTAGATGAGAAGTATCCCCACTTAATTCCATGACCCATTGTTGTTTTTCACGAACAATTTTAACTAAACAACAAACAGAGGCTTTGATTTCCATCTTAGCAATTTCACCTACTAATCCTGCAGCAGTGCCAATAACTGAAGCTCCGTGCCCCAGTAATAAAATATTTTCTGTGGGAAACTGTGCCACTAGACCTTGAGAAGTTTCTCCAGTGCGCTTCATACAAGCTTCCCAAGTTTCAGGATATTGGGGAGTGCCTGCATTGTAAGAAAGATCTATTCTTTTGTAAGCTTTGGCCATTATTTCTAGGGATAGAGTTTCTGGCATAGCAGGCATCCATTCTGGATTTAACCATTCACACAAGCCCCAATCTAGTTTAATAGGTAAATCAAGAACTTCTGCTACTTCATTGGCAGTTTGTACGGTTCGCAGAAAGGGAGAGGAAAAAATTTGAGTGATATTTTCCCCAACTAAACGGTTTGCCAGTTGTTTGGCTTGAATGACACCATCATCCGACAGATGAGGATCGTATGGTCTTTCAGCAGTGTTAAACCATTCGGGGTTTACGAAGTCGATGCGGTTTCCGTGCCTTGCTATCCAGACTGTTTGTTGAAACATAGGTTCATCTGTTGCAGATTGCAATTTTAAATATATAGCAATTACAGGGCTACGCGCTAGGAAATAGGGAATAGGGAACAGGGAACAGCAGACTTTCAAAATGTCCTTACAGAGTAGGCAGTAGGAGAATGCTTTGACAACTGTAGTCTATCTATTTGAAAACCCTCTTTGAAATCTTGACTATTGTCACATCACTTTATTACATTTGGCATTCTTTTCAGGACAAAAGTGATATATCTGCTGTGTCTTTACAAAATCTTCATAAAACTGTTCAGTATCTTCATCGGATCTTCACATAAAAAAACTGAAATAGCTGCTAATGTTATAGATGGATAAATTAAGTATTAACTTGTTCGTTAATGATTATTTTATTGGTTTGTGTGTTGTAATTAGTTTCAGCTTCTTCTACTTGAGGAAGCTATTTTTTTTGATACCCTGAAATACTTTATTTAGATCAAGTCCTATTGATTTTGGTAGTAAGTATTTGTACAGTTTCGCTTACCGAAAAATTGTGGTCTAAAGCTTCCCCTTTTCAGAGGATAAAAAGCGGTCGATCTTCGGAGCTTCCCGTAGGGTGGGATGGCGAGGTCTGGGAGCCATATCCATCAGACCAAGAGAAAAGAAGATTCCATATTTTCAAGCCTCCTTATTACAGAAGGTGCTGATAACTGATAACTGATAACTGAAATGACTACATTCGCCGACATAATATCCACCTCAACTCTACAGGTGGTCTAGCATTAGCTAGAGGAAATATATCTCTACCAGTCGCCCAACTTTCAAACCAACTTGTAGGAGGCCAAGCTGTTTGAGGCAGATGTTGACGTTCATATTCTATAACTAACTCATTAGAAACGATCGCTAAGGGTAAACCATGCATCGCTGTGGCAAACTCCTTAGCAGTGAACAAACTCGACCAAGATAACTGTGCCATCTCTCGGACTAACTCATCCGGTACATACCCATCTACGGTTAAAAATATATTGAACAGAAGCATACCACCAGGACAAATAAAATCAGACATTTTTGCTAGAAATAACCGCAGTTGCTCTACATCGCGAAAATGAGATACTACTTCTGTGGCGATCGACAACTGATAAAAAGCTGGCTGCATTCGTGTCAGTGGGTCGAGAATATCTCCCTTAACCACATTCATAGATAAATTTTCTGTAGCGATCGCTGTTTGCAACTGTTCAATAAAAGCAGGCGTTAACTCTAAAACATCTACAGAATGACCTTTTCGTGCCAAAGGTAAAGCATTCCTACCCGTTCCCCCACCCACATCTAATATTTTTAATGAAGTGTTTTTACGAAATTCTGCCACAGTTGCTAATACTCTAGCATCAGGGTGAGAACCAAACAAGGGAGGCTTTCTCTTCTCTACCCAAGACTTGTACTGTTCCTCTAAAGTTGGGCTACGAACAGTTACTTGGCAAGCCATACCTTTTTTGGGAGGCTTCACTAATTCATACTGAATAACTAATATTGAACTTGTAGAAATATTAAACCCCTCTGCCAACTTCCTTTCTATCATTTGACGCAATTGTAGTTGTCTTTCCTTGGGCATTGGTCTACCCAGGTGAGAAAATAAGCTTTCTACAATATTTATGTAATGCTCAAGCATACCAGGCAGACATGGAAATGCCAACTCACCACCTCCTGAAATATAGCTATCAAGCTTATATATAACAGCTTTTTTGAGAATAGCTGGAGAAGTTACAAGTGGCAGTTGGTCACTTATGAATAATGTCTGTTCCTGGTTCATCAGCAGATTCTGCTTTAATTAATTTTTTGACAGTTTAGTATAATATTATTGACATCAACTAACTATTGTTGAAGAAGGAAGTCTGAAGTTAATTTTTACTTTTAACTTCTAATTAGTCCCTGTAAAAACTATTTCTGGAAATTTTGATTGAACTTCTGTCATTGGCCGTCTTCTTCCCTCTTCTTGCCAGTAGTTAATTATCTCAGTAGCTTGATTGAGAAGATCGACCCGGTCTGATTCATTAATCCAATGTTTGGCTTCTATTTCTTTTCTTAATTCTTCCCAAGCATCATTACGAGGCCAGAAAAAGTAACAAGTTAAGGGGCTAGTACCATTTCCTACCACTTGATCTACCGCAAGTGCTACATTATCTTCTAACCAAACTACTTTAAGTATAAATTTGGACAATTTACCTCCAGAGCCAATATTAGGCTTATTTCAAAACTTTGCACAATATTTAATCTTACCACGGAAATTGAGTGATGGACAAAGCAATTTTAGTTTTTGATATTGATGGTGTAATTCGGAATGTTGGAGGGTCTTATCGACGGGCGATCGCGGATACGGTAGAGCATTTTACATCCGGCGCTTTTTGCCCCACTTTGACAGATATTGACCAACTAAAATCTGAGGGAGTTTGGAATAATGACTGGGAGGCTTCGCGAGAGTTAATTTATCGGTATTTTGAAGGCCAAGGTCAAAAAAGAGAGGATGTTGGTTTAGATTATCAAAAGTTAGTGGCTTTTTTTCAGTCTCGTTATCGAGGTCCACATGAAGATAATTGGACTGGTTATATTTGTACGGAACCGTTGTTAGTGAGTTCTGATTATTTTCAGAGATTGACAGCAGCAGGATTTTTTTGGGGATTTTTTAGTGGGGCAATGCGCGCAGAAGCTGCTTATGTTTTGGAAGGTAAGTTAGGGTTGAGTTCTCCTGTAGTAGTGGCGATGGAGGATGGACCAGGAAAACCTGACCCCACGGGGTTATTTGCAGTATTGGAGACATTGGAAAAACAGAATGGTTTAGCTGAAAATCTACCTGTGATTTATGCTGGCGATACAGTGGGAGATATGTATACGGTGGAGAATGCTCGTCTAGCGATGCCGTCGAGAAATTGGATAGGGGTGGGTGTGTTGCCTCCCCATGTGCAGGAAAGTCAGACAAGGCGAGAGACTTATAGTGCAAAACTATTGGAGGCAGGGGCAAAGGTGGTTTTGAGTAATATTGAAGAATTGTCTGAAGAAGCGATCGCTCGCGCTTTGTTGAAGAAGGAAGAAGTGGATGGGGACTCAAACCCTAAGCAATTGTAAACACTGTATAGAACCCTTATGGGATCTATTTAAAAATAGAGGGAGAGTGTGGGAGGTGTGGGAGGTGTGGGAGGTGTAGGAGGTGTGGGAGGTGTGGGAGGTGTGGGAGGTGTGGGAGGTGTGGGGAGCAAATTTCAACCATTGCCAGACACTGATTATGGCACGGATACACGGATAAAGAACGGATAAAGATTGGTGAATCCGTACATCTGTGGCCAAATCCTGGTCTAGCAATGGGGATGGCAGTGACACCTTAAAAAGGAAGATCATCCCACTGCTGTTGCTGCTTTTGTGCCTTCAACCAGTCAGGGACATAAATCCATTGATAATTGCGAGGATACTTGAGAGCGGAAGGAGAGGGAAATACCCGCCGAAACCGCAAACTCCGATCGCCAAAATTAATCAATAAACCAATAGACAAACCTGTGTGATTGAGATAAGTAATCACTTGGCCTAAATACTTTTGATGCAAAGTTGCAAAAGCCTTGATTTCTAAAATAACCTCTTCCTCAACAATGAAATCAGGAATATAAAAGCCCAACAAATTATCCGATTCATAAATAGGCAATTTTTCTTGAGGTTTAAAACCAACTCCCTCATTTGTTAACTGTTGTTCAAGCGATCGCTGATAAATTTCTTCCCGATAACCAGGCCCCAACTTATTATGAACAGTCATAGCTGCCCCAATAATCTTATAGGTTAAATCCTCATGTACTGCTTTGACTCTACCTCTCATATTTGCACCTTCAGATCAAGAAAAAAATCTAAAACTATTTTGGCATAACCTCCAACCCCTATAGCTAGACCAGGATTTGGCCACGGATATACAGATTAGCCAATCTTTAGATCCGTGTATCCGTGGCATCATCTTTATCCCTGTATCTGTGGCATCATCAGTGTCTGGCATCCGTGGCATCATCTTTATCCCTGTATCTGTGGCATCACCAGTGTCTGACATCCGTGACATCATCTTTTTTATCCCTGTATCCGTGGCATCATCAGTGTCTGGCATCCGTGGCATCATCTTTATCCCTGTATCTGTGGCATCACCAGTGTCTGACATCCGTGACATCATCTTTTTTATCCCTGTATCCGTGGCATCATCAGTGTCTGCCGTGGCATCATCAGTGTCTGACAGAGGATGGGGTTGAGTCTCAACTCCCTACTTCAATTAACTAGGTTCTGGAATTGTGATATCTATTGAAGTAATTTTAAGATCGTTTCCGAGACTACTCAGAGGTGGTTGAATTGCTTCTTTATTACCAACCACTAAAGTTACAATTTTGTCTGGTTGCAAATATTTTTGAGCTACTCTTTGCACATCCTCAACGGTAATATTTTCTATTTCCTGACGATAACGGAAAATAAAATCTTTAGGATAATCATAATATTCATATCTCATCAAACGGGATAAAGTTTGAGCTGGATCTTGAAAGTTGAAAATAAATGAGTTGAGAGTTGAATCTTTAGCATGGGTCAGTTCTTCTTTTGTAATAGGTTGAGTGCGAATACGTTCAATTTCTTCATTAACAGATTTGATAAATGGTACAGTTGCATCCGAACGTGTTTCACCCCCAGCTATAAATACTCCTGGATAATCATAGTTAGGACTCCAATAAGCAGAAACTGAATAAGCTAAACCTTGACGCGATCGAATATTATTAAACAAGCGTCCCCCCAAACCATTAAGTACCTCATTCATTACACTCAAAGCTGTATAATCAGGATTATCTAATTTTCCGCCTAAGTGACCCATTTGTACATAACTTTGAGTTAGCTGAGGTTGGTCAATAAAAAACATATCACCGACTTGAGCTTGACTAACATTTGGTAGGGGAGGTTTCACTGCTTTAATGCTTGGTTGCCAATTGCCAAATTTTTCTGTAATGAGCGATCGCATCTGTTTTGTCTGAAAATCTCCTACTACTCCCAAAATTATATTCTCAGGATGGAAATATTTAGCATAGAAATCAATTAAATCTTCCTGGGAAATGTTGTTGAGGGTTTCATATTCAACGTTTCGAGCATAAGGACTTTGTGCTCCATAAATCAATTTTTGGAACTCACGACCAACAATAGATTCAGGGTCGTCATTCCGACGAGCAATTGCACCTTGCCATTGTTGTTTGTAAAACTCTAGCTTTGCTGGAGCAAATACGGGTTCGCGAATTACTTCGGTAAATAATCCAAATACTTCTGTCAAGTCTTCAGTGAGACAACTAAATCTGGCACTACCAGCAGTACCGCCGATACTTGTTTCTACTACTGCTGCTTTTTGTTCGAGTATTTGATTTATTTTGTCAGGGGAATGTTTACTTGTACCACCTGTACGCATAACAGTACCAGTTAAGTCTGCTAACCCTGCTTTATTTTCTGGTTCAAATCTTGAACCTGTCCGGAATATTGCTCTACCACCTATGAGGGGTAATTCATGGTCTTCCATGAGATAGACAACGATGCCATTATCAAGTTGAAAGCGAGTGTACTCTGGTATTTCTAATTCTGGTAGTGGGGGAAATTCCAGTTCGGTATAATGTTTGGCTGGAGTTAGAGCTATGGCTGGTATTTGCCCTAAAATAGCTAACAGCATTACTACGGCTAAAAATGCTGTGATGAAAATTTTGGATCTAGTAATTTTCCTTTTGTAGTTAGAAAACATTGTTTGTTTTGGTATGAAAGGGAATAGGGAATAGGGAACAGGGAACAGGGAACAGACGTAGGTAGGGTTGAGGAACCGAAACCCAACAAAAGCTTGCTTACGTTGGGTTTCACTGCCGTTCAACCCAACCTACATTTTTAGGCGTGTCAGTCTAGTAGGGTGTGTTAGCGCTAGCGTAACACACCAAGACTCTATATATAGTGCCTTTGCGTAAGTCCTGAACTTTTAACTTTTGACTTTTGACTTTTAATTTTTGACTTCACTTTTGACTTTTGAATTTTGAATTTTGACTTCACTTGGGAAGCAGTCTACCAATAGTACGGTTTTCGGCAACGAAAGTTTTTTGAGCTACACGCAGAATATCTTCTGTAGTTACTGCATTAATGGCATCTAATTCTTTAAATAGATTTTGCCACGAACCAGTTTTAACTTCGTAGCTCAAGAGAGCAGAAACCATTCCTGTATTAGAGTCAAGAGAGCGCAATAAACCTGCCCGCGCTTGAGTTTTCACCCTTTCTAATTCTTGCTGAGAAACTGGTTCTGTTTTCAATTTTTCAATTTCTGTCTGCAAAGCTGCTCCGACTTCATCTACATTACTATTGGGAGCAGTCATAGCATAAAATAGCATCAGATGTGGATATTTATCTCCTGGATAACTACCAGCTCCTCTTGCTACGAGAGCTATTCGCTGTTTCTCAACTAATGACTGATAGAGGCGAGAAGTACGACCATCACTCAAGATGCTAGTTATCATTTGATAAATTACATTGTCGGGATGATTCGTTGCAGGTCGGTGATAACCTTCTATATACCAAGGTTGGGATTGCAATTTCATTGTTACTTCCCCTGGTTCAGTTTGGGGAGGTTCGACAATATTAAGTTGTGGTGGTTTTTCTTTAGTTTCGTAGCGACCGAAATAAATTTTTGCTAATTTTTTGACTTCTTTGGGATCGACATCTCCAACTATCCCTACTGTTAAGTTACTGGGAACATAATGTGTATCAAAAAAGTCGCGCACGTTTTCTCTGCTTAAATTTTCGATATCTTCTTGATAACCAATGACAGGGCGACGGTAAGGATGAACTTGGAAAGCTTTACTTAAAAATTTTTCCAACAGTTGGGCAACGGGTGAATTTTCTGTGCGCGATCGCCTCTCTTCCAGAATTACTTGTTTTTCTTTATAAAATTCTCTAAATACTGGTTCCAGAAATCTTTCTGACTCCAGAGACATCCATAATTCTAGTTTATTGGCAGGTAAACTGTAGAAGTATAGGGTGTAGTCTGCTGAGGTGGCAGCATTCATTCCTACTCCTCCTGCTTGTTTGACTATTTTGGAGAATTCATTTTGATTTACATATTCAGATGCCTGCTTTTGAGTTGCCTCAAATTTTGCTAAAAGTTGAGTGACTTGTTCGGTTTTTTGATTAGCACTAGCTGTTTGAATTTCTGCAAATATCTTATCTAGTTTCTCTAAAGTTTGTTTTTCAGCTTGATAATCTTTTGTACCGATTTTTTTTGTGCCTTTAAAAGCTAGATGTTCTAGGTAATGGGCCACACCTGTTTGACCGTCTGGTTCGTTCGCCCCACCAACATCAGCATAAATAGAAAAAGATATAACGGGGGCATTATGTCTTTCCAATACGATGAATTTCATGCCATTGTCGAGGCGAAATTCTGTTACTTTTTTAATTACTCGGTCTAGGTAAGGCTTAATTGATATTTTTTGGTCGGGAGTAGATTCCCGTGCTAAGGCCGTATTTGCGGGAAAACCAAACCAAAACAAACTTATGGTAATTAAGCAAACACATAAGTTGAGCGATCGTTTTTTTAGTTTGGCCAATTCAAAGCTAGCACTAATTATTTTTTTACACCAAGCTGGTAAGAAAGTTTGCATAAATATTTGGAAATAAAAATTTAATTCTGTAAATAGTTCTATTGTTGGTATGAGCTTACCTCTAAGTATTTGAAATTTTGACCTCCGCATAGCAATGTTATTTGGACATATCTGCATAGGTAAAATCCATTAACTAATTGAATTTATGATTAGGTGACAATTAGAATTATATTCTCAAGTATGAGATTTTAGGAATATTGGTGTGGGATGCAAGTTTTTCGATTATACTCGTGAAATTAAAATTACAGCAGATTCGGTCGTATATGAGGTAAAAATATTAACGACGGAATGTTCCCAGTGCGGGATCTTGCCCGCGAAGGGTATATAGCGCTGTGCGCAGGCAACAGGCAACAGGCAACAGGCAACAGGGGGAAGAAATTGCCGATAATATAAGACTTTTAGCTATTTGGCCTCTCCTGCAATTTGTAAATATACCAGCGCTCATTGCTATACCTCACGCCTGATGAAATCTGCTGTAAATCTTTTTTTTCCTAAATATGTATAAAATCTGGTAGTCCAGCAGTCGTAATGGTAAGTGGAGACAAGCAACACCTAGAACGGGAGCAAGATGCTCCCACTAGCTATACCATTACAATAGACATCTGGTGGAAAATAAAGAAACCTTTTAATTAGATCAGCTAAGGAAAGAAAAATTTACCATAAAAAATCCTTTTTCGTAAAAATATCTTACCTGTTGCCTGTTGCCTGTTGTCTGTTGCCTACTCCTGCAAAAAATCTATATCTTTTTCACCAGAGGTCTAATGCACCACTACCTAAAATCTTTGTTAATTAATGCTTAAATTGCTAAATCATAACGCTACAACTGATTAAAGTAAAATAAAAATTTTAACTATTATGAAAGTTTTAACTAAGTTACCAACTTCGGAAATACAGACACGAACTAAGATATTACAAGCAGCTCAAAAGTTGTTTGCTAAATCTGGATATGATGGTACTACAATTCGCGATTTGGCAAAGAAGGCAGGAGTTGCAGAGGGTACTTTGTTTCGTCATTTTACTAATAAAAAAGCGATTTTGATTGAGTTAGCTACGGAAGGTTGGGTTGAAATTCTCACAGATTTATTGACAGAATTAAGTGAGATGTCTAGTTATAAAGCTGTGGCACAAGTGATGCGTCGCCGGATGTTAAATATTAATCACAATGCAGATATGATGAAAGTCTGTTTCTTAGAAGCGCAGTTTCATCCAGAATTGAGAGATAAAATTCAATCGGAAGTTATTGAGAAAATGACTGACGTAACGGAGGCTTTTTTTACAACAGCAATGGAGCGGGGTGTATATCGACAAATGAATCCGAAAATTGTAGCGCGGGTATTTTTAGGAATGTTTGCGATCGCTGGTTTTAGTCAAAAAACGTTATTAGATCCTGATGCTACCCCTCAAGCAATGCAGGAAATGGCAGAGGGGTTAGCTGATATTTTCCTGAATGGTGTTTTAGCAGAAGTTAGAAGTTAGAAGTTAAACTTGCAGCACGAACTAAATTTGAGAAGTGCGAGAAAGTCCTAACCGCTCTGGTGACTACTATAAATTTTAAGTATTGGATAATTCCAGCAATTATCAGCTTTTTGTCAAACCATTGTAGGGACGTTCCATGGAACGTCCCTACAGTCTTTTTAGGAGAAGATTTACAAAAAGCGGATAATTCCAGCAATTATCAGCTTTTTGTCAAACCATTGTAGGGACGTTCCATGGAACGTCCCTACAGTCTTTTTAGGAGAAGATTTACAAAAGTTTAATTATGGTAAGCGGATTTAGTATTAGTGGGGGGTGGTGGTTATGGCCATATTGAGAATGGTTCAGTAGTGGGAAAATTTACAACTACGTCATTGCGACTGGAACGGAGTGGAAGTAAGCAATCTCAAGGGTATGAGGTACATCAACATTTCGTTATATAGTGAGGTTAATGGGTAGTAGTCCTAATTGTTCAACTGATACTATCCACCACCACCGCCACCACAACCACCACCACCGCCACCGCAGCCACCGCCACCGCCACCACCGCCGCCGCCACCGCCGCCACCACCACAGCCACCGCCACCAGGGCCACCAGGGCCACCAGGGCCACTAGCGCCGCCACCGCCACCGCGAGTGATGCTACCTCTTCCACTACTACTACTACTATTAACAAGACCCACGACGAGCAATAAAAACATTATCACTATCAATAGTGGAGGCAGCTCAAATATTATGCCTAATAATACAGATATTACGCCTCCTAATAATACTGAAAAAGGAAAACTAATTAGTTGAGTGCCCTGCAAATGTAGTTGAGTGCCCTGCCAATTTGCTTTTGAAACATCAAGAATATTATGAGGAAATAGGACCATAACTTCTATTTCTTCTTGTGGTGGAATCGGTTTTTGAGCTACAAATTCTACAGTTGTTGAATTGATTTTTTTAGCGTTAGTTGGCACTCCAAAACTTTTATATGTTTCAATTTTTTCTGATAAAACCTCCGGCAGTCGGACTATTATTTTGGCATTCTTAATCACAGCACTCCGGTTAGCAAATATTGCTTTCCAGTAAACCTTATCTCCACTCTCATTAATATGTAAACCACCAATTACTCGATATTTCAATACAAAAGTATGTGCTTCAGGAGCATTGAGTTGATGTTGCCATTTAATCCATATCTGGTTATTTTTGATTCCAGTTTTGCTAGGAATCTGTTCCTGATTTTCCCAAACTGTAACATCAGTAATTTTATCTACTTTATCGAGTGGAATATATCGATATCGTTGGTTTGTATGGGGTTGGGTGAATACATATTTCTGGGTTTCGCTGACCAGCATATCTCCATTTTTTTGCACATCTATTTCAACATTGATAAAATCCCAGTAAAAAGGAGAAGTTCCCTGAGCAATGGTTTGTAATGCTGGAGATAAACCAATCAATATTGCTACCAAAAAAGTTAATATTTTTCGTAGTTTAAATCGGGATTTTTTTTGAGAGTATGGTTCAATCAAAACTGGTAATTCATTCATTTTTTCTTTTCCTGAGTCGAAGTGAAAACTTTGGTTGCAAATCAAGACAAAATAAAATTCAGTGTATTGATCTCCACAATATTTGCATAAATACAATATTTCAGAGATCAATAAGTCTGAAAAATCATAATTATTCCTTGATAAGTAGAGAAATTGTTAATCTTAAATTGATGCTTAGTCAATTATCCAATAACCATTTTCCCTCCAATATTGTTCATTTAAAGCTTCTTCTAAATTTTGTGGTTGGATCCAACCTTGGAACATTAAAAGTTCTCCTAGTTTCATATGCAATGAAGTCTGAATGTCTATTGCTTGGTTTAGTTGAACTTGCGAAATTAATTGTCTTCGGATTAAAATTTCACCTATTTTCATAATCGTGTTTCACCTTAATTGATGTGGTCTGTTCATTAACTACTAGCTCTTGTCAGAGAGAACTTATGCAAGTTCTGTAAAATATTTCTCAAAAGTACATAAGTTCAAATCATCAGAGACTATAATAAAAATGAAGTTAGTTATCGTGTTTCACCTTAATTGATGTGGTCTGTTCATTACCTACTAGATCTTGTCAGAGAGAACTTATGCAAGTTCTGTAAAATATTTCTCAAAAGTGCATAAGTTCAAATCATCAGAGACTATAATAAAAATGAAGTTAGTTGATGAAGCTTTAAATTTTAAATCTTATGAATCAATCGAACACAACTATTTATCAATCGTTAGACTATCAAATCAATAATTTATTAAACGAAAAGTTTGCCAAAAAATTAACCATTGGCAAGTAGATTCACAATAAAACTAACTATTTTGTTTATAGCTGTGACAATTAAACATCACTCTCCCATTTGGAAACTTGAATATTTTTATTTCAATTATTATATCTAGCTTTATTTGGTCTTCTTTATTTGAAAACAATTTTCTGCTTTTTGAAATGTAAAACTACTATAAATAATAGGATTTACATTAGAGTTTTGGTCTTGATACATAAAGATTACATATATATAATCTGCATCAGCTAGTTTGGGATATTCTTGATTAACTAACTTAACTGTATTTTCAGCAATATTTTGAAGTTTTTGTTCTGTCAAATTATCCCAACTTTTATCAGTAAAAGTGATTTCTAAACTTCTGATATAGTTAACGTCATTTGTCAAATCAACACCTAAGTGATTACTGCTTCTAATATTAAAAGATACACCAGCTCCTCCTGGATAATTTTTGCTGAGAACTTCTGATAATTCCATTAGACTTCTCCAAAAATGAAAAATCAAATCAATTCTTATCCATAAATTATCAATTACTCCCCCCTGTTCCCTGTTCCCTGTTCCCTGTTCCCTCTTTTCTGGAGATGTCTATTACATCTTCCAGGGTACTTATCATTCCACAACTACTCAGTAATAAAAAAGGGAAAAAAATCAGTGAAATTATTCCCAAGCGGAAAATAGGTATTGGCAAAAATCTACTAATTGAAAGTCTAGGTTTGGTTTTTGGCAAGTTTATTTTCATAATCATTTATGTTCTACCTTAATTTATGTGGTCTGTTCATTACCTACTAGATCTTGTCAGAGAGAACTTATGCAAGTTCTGTAAAATATTTCTCAAAAGTGCATAAGTTCAAATCATCAGGGACTAGAGTAAAATAGAACCTTTAGGAGAATGAATTTTGAATGCTAATCAGCGTAAATACTGATTCAATAATCTTGAATAATACTGTGGAGGAATATAGGGGGGAGACAAATGGTTCTCAGCAAGAACTACTGGACATTATGCAAAATTGATTTAACTAGCTATGATGTGTCTGGTTATCAGAAGGGATATCGAGAGGACTTACTATTGCCTGTTCAACAACAATTTCAAACCTGGTTTCCATCTATTGCTGAACTCAAAGAAGTCTCCTCCCAAGATGACCGAAAAATTCAAGCTACTTTGCTATCTCACTTTCTATCTCAAAATTCTGCTTCTTCTAACTCCTGGAGTATAAGAGCAGGACTTTGTTTGCGTTGTTACATTTCCCATGCTATTGTTCATGCTTGTCAAAAATTAGCTCAACAATTTGGCGATCGCTATGGTTTTTCCCACTTAGACTTGTTGTACCTGGTACTCACTGATGATGGTAAAATCAAGAACTTTCAGGAAGTTAGCGAAAACTCTCAGTCTTCTTACCCCTATTTTTGGGCGCACATTTTGAGAACATTCAATCCTGATAAAGCTGGACTCTGGAATTGGACTTATTTACTTACCCGTCGCCACCCAGAACTAACTCGAACGTTATGGGTGGAATTTGGTTTATCTTTAACTACTCCTTGGGGAAAACTAAATGAGATTAAGCGTTACCAAATGGAAACTCTTTCACCTCAAGAACGGGATGTGGTAGAAGCATTTCATGGGGTATATCGCCGTGACAGACGAGAACAGGGTGCAAGGGGCAAATGTCCTGAACCTTCTGAGTCTCAACTTCAGGAAATGCGCGATCGCCTTTGTCAAAGGAGAATTATATATAATTCTTCAGATGAACTACTCGAACAATTGAAAACTATTGCTCAGTTTATACAGGAACAAATATTAAATCCAACTGAGATTTCACCACCCTCTAATGCTTCAGCAATGGAACTTGAATTTCTAGACGAACATCGCGATCGAGCTATTATGGATGCTATTGAGGGAGTGCTTTATCAACGTTTGCAGAAACTACAAAAAAGTGCTTGGTATAGTGAATTTGCTCCTCATTTTTTACCTAGTTTACGACTAATTTATTGTGAAAAGAAATCTCAAAGTGAAGTAGCTAAACAATTAAATATGAATAATCAATCTCAAGTTAGTCGAATTTTAAAACTCAAGCAATTGCTGAAGCAAATTCGAGAACAAGTAATGGAGCAATTGCTCCAGATTTTGTTGAATCAAGCAGAGTTAAATTCAAATCAAGGGGTTTTAGATCCAAATGCTTTTGATTCTTTAATTGAACTATTAAGTCGTTATTTAGATGAAACCGTTTTTCTAGAGGCAGCTAAGGAAATTTCTACAGCAAAGAAATACCAAAAAATGACAAGTTTATTCGCTCAAAAAATGCGCTATTATCTTGAATATCGTCAGCCTATTTGACAGAATAATAAATATTAAAATAACTACATTAATTATTGCATTTTCCACAAAAAGCAAATTTTAAATTACAACAACAAACCGGAGAAAAATATGAATATTTGTTCTAATTATGGGCAAACAAACAGACAGTATTACCGACAATTGCACTCAGAAACTATTGATTTAGAACCTGAAGATTTTCAGCAAGCAACTCTCTTGAGTGGTAAATTTAATAATGAAGCCCAAAAATGGCAAGCTTATTTGAAAATTTTGGGTTTATTCGCACTAAAAAGAAGGTTGAGCGATCGGCATTTAACATTAGATAATCAAATTGAATCTCTGCCAGCTAATCAAATTATCAGTTCAGAACCAATGAGTAATCTGCAAGTCGGCGGATTTAAAGTTTGCTTACTGACAAATGAGAGTATAGTAAATGAAGGAATTGAAATTCCCGAAAAAATGATTAATTCCCCAGATTTTGCTGCTCATTTCTATATAGTAATACAGGTTTTAGTAGAGGAAGAAGAAGCTGTTATAATTGGATTTATACGATATGATAAATTAATAAATCAGTCTTTACAAAAAAACAAAATAGGAAATTATCAACTTTCTTTGCCTGAACTAAATTCTGACTCCAGTCACTTAATTTTAAATCTTAAATATTTGAGTCCAGTAGCTATTAAAATCCCAGAAAATACCTTGACTGAATCAAAATATTGGGAAAAATTAACAAGTTGGTTAGAAGGTATTTTGAGAGAAGGTTGGCAACCAGTGGAAGAACTTATAGGAAATCGTAAACCGATTATACAAATGGCTTTCAGTTTAGATAAAACAACAGAAAAATTATCTCCCAAAGTAGTTAAAAAATTTCTTAAACAATTCCAAATGACTCAAAAACAAAGAGACAAAACACAGGCAGATTTATCTCAACCTGAACTCTCAGAGACAGAAGTAAATCAAGCTCTAGTAAATATTTTACAAACAACAGAAGATGAAGAAACTCGCTGGCAAATTGCCGAATTGTTGTGGGAAATTGACCCTAGTCACCCAGCAGCAGGTGTACGTCGCGCTATCGATCTAGGAATGCAACTAGCAGGAGTTCCAGTGGCATTGATGATAGCAATTTTACCAAAACCAAACCAAAGATTTGCTGTTCTTTCTAGAGTTTATCCTCTCCAAGACCAACGTTTTTTACCAGCAAATTTAAAACTCATTGGTTTAGATGAAATGGGAGAATCTTTATTTGAAATTCGTGCTAGAGAAAGAGATGATTATATTCAGTTCAAATTTACCGCCGATCCAGGCGATCGCTTTAGTCTTCAAGTTAGCCTTAATTCTGCCACGGTGACAAAGGATTTCATAATTTGATTACATAAAGGATATGGTAGGTTGGGTTAAGCGGTAGCGCAACCCAACAACAATGTCTAAAAATATTGGTCTGCAAGAAGAATAGTAGTAGCAAATCAGGACTTATAGAGGTTTTCAGCCTGATGAGGTACATAGATGATCCCCCTAAATCCCCCTTAAAAAGGGGGACTTCCAGTTCCCCCCTTCTCAAGGGGAGTTAGGGGGGATTTCCAGGACTATACCTCACTAGAACTCCTACAAATCTTAGAAGTTTGACAATATAAAATCCTTGTGACATTGAGATTTGGTGTTGGGTTTATCCTAACGGATAAGCTGGCGCTAACGTCTCCTCAACCCAACCTACAAAGAGCAATTTTCAAGAATATAGTACTAAATCTTAGAAGTTTGACAATATAAAATCCTTGTGACATTGAGATTTGGTGTTGGGTTTATCCTAACGGATAAGCTGGCGCTAACGTCTCCTCAACCCAACCTACAAAGAGCAATTTTTGGAGAAGTCTATTGAAACGAATATAATATTAAAACTATAACAATGAATTAAGAATAATGACTAGAAAAGTTGTTATCAAAATAGAAGAAGGCAGTTTTGAATTAGGTTTTCCTGTTTCCCTGGAGTTTTGGCAAGATGGTAGAATCATTGCCAGAGAAGGCAAGTGTCCTCAATTGCCCCCTAACCCTGATTTTCCTAGAGTTTATGACGAATGGAGAAACATTTATACTAAGTTGGGAGGTCGAGGGATAAAGATACCAGATGGGCAAACTACCAACGTCTGCATTTTAGAAGAGTGTCAAAATGCTACTCTGACCCTAGAATCTAATGTCAGAAATTGGTTGGGGCAACCTATCTTTGGAGCTATAACAGCGCGAATTATAGGAGAACTTCAATATAGAACTACAAATGAATCAGTACGAGTTATCATCGATACATCAAATGATTATCTGCGTAAATTATCCTGGGATTATTGGGATTTATTTGAGAAACCGTATTTTTTACCCCAGGCAGAATTTGCCCTCTTGTCTAGATATAATCGACCAACAGAAACGTTGCAAAAACCGATTCACATTCTGGCAATTTTTGGTAGCGATGAGGGGGGATTACAACTGCAACAGGATCGGGAACTGATTGAAAACTTAAATAGATATGGGGCAAGAATTACCTCTATTCCAGCGAGAGGAAATTCTCTGACTCCTCAAGAACTATTTGATACTCTTTGGCTCGGAAATTGGGATATTATTTTTTATGCTGGGCACAGTTCTGGTCAGACTATTCATGTCGATCATGCCTTAAATTTATCAATCGATCTTTTGAGAGAAGCTCTGAGGAAAGCTGCCTCAAAAGTAAAGCTGGCAATTTTTAATTCCTGTGATGGACTGGGTATTGCTGAATATTTAGCTGATTTTAATATTCCCCATTTGATTGTGATGCGAGAACCCGTTCCCGATCTAGTAGCACGGCGTTTTTTACAATATTTCCTGGAAGAATTTACGCAAGGGCAACCTCTACACACCTCTGTTAGAAAAGCACGGACACGTTTGCAACAACTGGAAATTGCTATTCCTAATGAATTGTTTTATCCAAGAGCATCTAGACTCCCTGTACTCATCCAAAATCCTGCGACACCTGAACTATATTGGCCTCAACCTGAACCTGAACCTCCAATAAAACCCAAGCACATAATTCTGTTTTTCTTGACGACCGTTGGTGTTTTGGGAATTTGTCGTTGGTTTTATCCTCAACCTGAAACCCTTGGAGATAACATCAGTAAAGGTGAGGAAATTCTGGTAAAACTATTTCAACCACGAGACAAACAAAGGGGTGTGGATGCAGTTGCCGAATGCCAAAAACCATTGAATCATTTTCTACCTATTTGGTATAGTCATATTCGACAACAATGGAGTGATTGTTTTGTCACCAAAAAAAGTTATTGGGAGGCAGCTCAAAATTTCCAGGAAAGCTGGAAGACAGAAAGAAGAGAGCCAGAAACTTTAATATATCTCAATAATGCTCTTTTAGAAGCGACAGGTGTTGATTACCATACTATTGCAGTTGTAGTTCCAGTTTTACAAGATGAAACGGGTCAGGTGAGTAATGCAGAAATCGCTGAAGAACTCTTGCGGGGAGTAGCTCAAGCACAAACAGAAGTTAACTTGAGTTTATTCAATCAGAAAAAATCCTCTAATTTGACTTTACCGGGTGCAAATTTTCTAGACTCGAAAAGCTTGAATGGAAAAGGTTTGAAAATTATCATTGCTAATGATGCTAACTTAGAGACTCAGGCGAAGAAGGTTGCCCAAACCCTGGTCAAACGGTCAGATATTTTAGGTGTTATTGCTTCTTGGACTAGTGAGATGACGATGGCAACTGTAGATATATATAACCAAAATCAATTAGTATCAGTTTCTCCTGGTGCGGCCACATCTGAACTCACAGACCAACCTCGAAAATTTTTCTTCCGAATTATCGCAACTAATCATCTTCGAGCAGAAGCAATGGTTGATGTCTTGATGAATAAAATTAATCAAAACAAAGCTACAATTTTTTATAACCCTGCTAGTCCCTATTCTAGTGATTACAAAAAACATTTTAAACAAAAACTCTCAGAAAAAGGAGGATATCTCATTGATTCATTTGATATTTCTCGGCCTAATTTTAATGCTAAAAATGCTATCCAAAAAGTCAGAAAATATGGTAAATCAGCTATTGTTCTTGTCCCAGATGGGCAAGTGACTGATTCCTTTGCTCATGCTCTGAAAATCATCGAAGAAAATGATGGTCAAAACTGGATAGTTAGTGATTCCTCAATTTACAGTCCCAAAACCCTAGAGATTGGTCAACCCCAACTCTTGGAAAAACTTATGGTCACCGTTAATTGGCATCATTTGAACAATCCCAAAGATAATTTTGCTAAGACTGCTAAAGAATTGTGGGGAGGTCCTGTTAGCGATCGTACAGCTTTGAGTTATGATGCTGCTCAGGTGCTAATCAAAGGAATTGAGGAAAATGGGGAAAAACATCGTCGGGAAATTAAGAAGATATTGGCAGGTGAAAATTTCCGCGTTGATGGGGTAACAGGAGAAATTACATTTCAACCGAGGACTGGCGATCGCAAAAAACACCCCCTGGAGTTAGTTAAGGTTGTTCGTTGTGATAATCAAGTGTTTAACTTCGTATTTATTCCTGAGAAGTATTCAAAACCTGAAGATGCAGGGTTAAATTGTTCGATTTCTAAATAATATTATTTTCCGATAAGTGTGTTATATCTAATCCGGTAGCATCAGTATTATTTAGTATTAAAGATAAGAGTCTATATTGTGGGGGTGAATGACTATTCACCCCTACGCATTTTATGACAATCAAGGAAATTATATTACCCCACTGATAACTGATAACTGAAATGACTGATATTAAAATTTTACACCTAATTAATCGACTTAGTTTCGGACCAACTCCTGGGCAAATTGAAAAGATTAAAAATATTGGTGTAGAAGCTTATATTCAATCTCAATTACAACCTGATTCTATTCCCTACCCAAAACTATTAACTAAAAAGCTAGAATATCTCGATACATTGCCTCTAAAACCTGGTGAAATAATCACAGAATTACAACAACTTCAGCAACAGGGAAAAGAATTAAAATTAGACCAGAGAGGATTAAATAGAATCAAAGGACGTTTTGAACAAAAAATATTTTTACAAGCTACTAAAGGACGTTTTCTGCGCACTCTAGAAAGTCCGCGTCACTTAGAAGAAGTAATGGTAGATTTTTGGTACAATCACTTTAATGTTTTTGGTCGTCAAGGATTAAATCGTTTATATTTTAGCTCTTACGAACAGCAGGCAATTAGACCTCATGTTTTGGGAAAATTTAGAGAATTATTAGGTGCTACTGCTCATCATCCAGCGATGTTAATTTATTTGGATAATTGGCGGAGTCATCAGGGAAAAATCAATGAAAATTATGCTAGAGAATTATTAGAATTACATACTTTAGGTGTGGATGGAGGCTATACTCAAGATGATATTATTGCTTTAGCAAAGATTTTTACTGGTTGGGGTTTACCTCCTAATGCTAAAAGAGCTGAAGATGTAGATGGATTTTTCTTTGATGAAAAACGTCACGAACCGGGGGATAAATTTTTTCTCGGACAAACAATTAAAGAAAATGGTATTGCTGAAGGTGAAATTGCTTTAGATATTTTGGCTAACCATCCTGCCACAGCTAAACATATTAGTTATAAATTAGCTCAAACTTTTGTGTTAGACCAACCGCCAGAATCTTTAGTTAAAACTTTAGCTCAGATTTTTTTAGAGAGTGAAGGAGATATTTCTGAGGTATTAAAAACTCTCTTCAATAGTTCAGAATTTTGGCAAGTAGAAACACACAATAGTAAGTTTAAAAATCCTTATCATTTTGTAGCTTCTGCCATGAGAGCTATTGGTAACGAAGTTGATAATTTTCGACCTATTAATGGGATTTTAGACCAGTTAGGAATGCCTCTTTATGGTTGTGTTACTCCTGACGGTTATAAAAATACGAAAGAAGCATGGTTAAGTTCAGATACAATGATTCGACGTAGTAGTTTAGCCGTACCTTTATCTGGTGGTTTATTGGGTAGAGGTAAACCTATTAGTGCGGAAAAATTAATGGCGACTTTGGGTAATAACTTTTCTGCTCAAACTCGCACAGTAATTGAAAATAGTTCTCCCGAATTGAGGGCAGCATTAATTTTTGGTAGTCCTGAATTTATGAGGTATTGAAGAAGGAATAGGGAAGAAGGAAGAGGGAAGAAGGAATAGGGAAAAAGTAGATATTTTCTGATAAGGAAGAGGGCAAATTCCACCTTGGAGCTACACCCATAGCGGGCAAGATGCCCGCACTGGAAACATTTAATTGTTAATATCTGTACTTCATAGACATTGAAGAAGGAAGAGGGAAGAAGGAAGAAGGAAGAAGATTTGAAAGTTGGAATTTTCTGTATATTTACGCTCTCTACTTTAAACGAAACTAGGAAAGCAAAAATTTTCTTGAGATACAATAGTAGAAAAATTATGCTCATAGGTAAAATAGGTAAATATGTATAATTGAAAAACAATACATAAATTAATTGCTCAAATTTACCACAATACTTTAGCCTTATCTACGACAACTATCTTGACAGGAAGTCAATTTATCCTTCCTTCTTCCTTCTTCCTGCCCCCTAATTACTCAAAAGACAGAAACAAAAGACTCAAATTTGGATGCTGCTCAAAAAGCTGATCGAGAAGGTCTCCAACTTTTTAAACAACAAACAGCAGAATCTCAACAAAAAGCAATAGAAAAATTTCAAGAGGCAGCAAAACTATATCAAATAGCAGGTGATGAGGTAAAAGCTGCTAATTCTCTTAATATGATTGGCTTAGTTTACTATTCCTTAAGTAACTATCAAAAATCTCTAGAATATTATCAGCAAGTTCTCTCTTTGAGGGAAAAACTTAACCATCAAGAAGGAAAAGCTTATGTATTAGCTTCTATTGGCATAGTTTACTCTGACCTTGGAGAAAAACAACAAAGTCTAGATACTTTCAACCAATCATTACAACTATTTCGAGAACTAAAAAATATCACTCAACAAGCTTTTATGCTTCGTCAAATTGGTATGGTTTACTTTAGTTTAGGGGAAATAGAAAAGGCTAAAAACTCCTTCGATGAAACCCTGAAAATTCAAATAGCAGAAAATGATACAAAAGCTGAAGCAGAAACTCTTCAAACTTTAGCTATGATTTATGTTCAATTAGGAGATAATCAGAAAGCTAGCAAATATCTTAACCAAGCTCAAACACTGCAAAATTCAACAGCAAATAATGATTCTCAAATAGATACCTCTAATACAGAAAATTTGTTTGTTATCCCCACTACGATAGAAGAACATAAAGCTAGAATAGATGCTTTGAAAAAACAATTATCAAATCCCCTACTTCTATTTCTCTAGCTCGTGATCAGGTATTTCTGATATAGAATCAGGTTATATAATATATGTTTATAATTCTATAATTACTTCAGTTACTTCAAGCCTTCAATCTCCCCTACTCCCCTACTCCTGTACTCCCCACCCCCAAATATATGATAAGTATTCAACAGGATTTGATATTACTCCTTTGCCAAAAGCAGGTACCGCTCCTTCAAACAGACGATAAAAATTGGGGTGCATCTCATATTTGCAAAAATACTTTTTTCCTATTAGACATCTGGTAAAAATCAAAAATAAAATCAATTATTATCCATAAATTATCAATTATTTCTCCCTGTTGCCTGTTGCCTGTTGCCTCTTTTCTGGAGATGTCTATTCCCTGTTCCCTATTCCCTAAAAGCGATAAATTTTTGGCTTTATTCAAAATTGATATGCACCCAAAAATTGAGCTTGTTGAATCCATTTTTGAACCAGATCGACAGTGGGACAAAGGTCACGTCTTTGCATAGTTGATACCTGTAATTTTAGGATTTGTTGGTGCAACCTGTGGATAGGTATTTGAGCTAGTTGAGTAACTGAAACAATACCAGCATGGAGCAGAAGTCCACAGTATTGACAGCCGATACTAGGAACTCTAGCTAAGTCTGCTAATGCCACCCATTTCTTGATATATTGAAGATGAATTTGTAGTTGATTTGCTAGGGTGAATTTTTCCTGGGGGGTGTGGGTTATTTCTAGTAGTTTTCTCGTAGTAGTAATGCCATATTCTATTAGTAATTCTTGGTGTTGTTTACTTAAGCCTGGTAATTTTTCAATACACCAGTTTTGAGATTTTGTTGATTGTTTTTTTTGTGTTATTTTCATGTTTATTTTTTCTGTTTTTCAGCTTTGAGCAAATTATAAATGGCTCCTATACCTGATACAAATTACCAAAAATAATGCTATACTTTTGATTAATTCGCTATATCCAATTAACTAATAGAAGAAACAGAGAATATAAAACAAAAATGTCTCTTAGTCTTAGCTTATAGGTAATTTACCAGACTTAATATTTTTCAGCCTTTGAGGGGTTTGACTATTGGGACTTAAACATTTTATGGTCAAAAAATGGCGCTCTTGTCAGTCTAGATAAAGAAATTACGTCAATGCCCTAAAAATGCCTATTCTATTTTGTGTAAGTCCCACTATATATATAGCAATCGTAAATCATTTGTAAAAAGTCAAAAAATAGATAAAAGCTTAAAACTTTTATCCCTATCCCCTGACAGGAGTGAGGTACCAGGAGTATCTTTTGCCAACGCAGGGTTGCAACAGTTACTGTTCCCAGATCCGGTTTCCCTTTTGCCAGATATTTTTATACAACCTTGCCGAGGGCAGCTATAGTAACTCTGTAAGTATATCGAATAAGTTGCTGCAAAACTTCTAATTTTCACTAATTATTTGGGCATTGCTAAGTGGTAATGATTTTTAGATTAAGTATCAACGAAAAACATAAGTTTTTCAATTTTACTTTCAGCTAGTTACCATTAGATTTTAGCAAGGCCATTATTTGTTGGGCTTAATTTGAAGTTTTTACTTAAAATAAGTTTAATATCAGATTATCTTGCTTGTATTAATACTCAAAAAAAATCTGCCCAACTGAGCAGATTTATATTGTCAACATCTACTTTTTGGAGGTTTCTACCATCCTGCATTTAATCATACCAATATTTTGTATCTCGATCATAACAGTTTAATAATTGTTATCTAATTTATAATAAACTATAATAATAATTGCTTGAAAAAGTTCTAAATTAGAGGGTATGACCCCTCAATTTACCTAACTAAAGCTATAATCAAAACAATCAAGAAGAGTAGCAAAGTGATCTTCCTCTGGTTGTAAAACCGTGTTTCTATTTAATAAAAATGCTTTTATTCCTATATTAATTGCACCCTTATAATCAGCAGTTAAACTATCTCCAATATGCACAACTTCTTCAATAGCACAACCACATTTTTGTAAAGCAGCGACAAATATTTTTCGATCAGGTTTAGCTGCTCCTACTTCTGTAGAAATAGTCACATGATCAAAAAAATCTGCTAATTTCAACACTGCTAAAACTGGATAAAGTCGAGAATCAAAATTAGATAAAACTGCTAACTGGATTCCACGATCGCGCCACTTAGTTAATGCAGGTTTCACATCAGGATAAACAAACCAAGGTGCAGCAGTAGCAAAATGATTGTAAAGTTCTCTAAAAAAACTCCTGAAATCAGAAAACTGCTCAAATACTCCCAGTTTTTTGTAAGTTGCAGTAGCGACTTCGCACCACCACTCAAATTCCTGTTCGGGTATTTTAGTAGACTCAACTCCAGGAAATGCCATCGGTGGAGCTATTTTAAAACTTTCAAAAAAAGCTGCATTTACAGCAGAAGGCGAAACATCAACTCCCCACTGACTGGCAAACTGTTGATAAATCTCACCTACACTATCGCGCACACCAAATAAAGTGCCTACAGCATCAAGTAAAATAACTTTAGTCATATTTAAGAAGAAAGAAGAAAGAAGAAAGAAGAAAGAAGAAAGAAGAAAGAGGAAGGTTGATATTCTCTTGTTTTAGATATTCCATAAGTCAACAGTAGTCATGGCAGTTGCTATATAGAACCCATTTAATATCTACAGGACTTACGCATTTAACCATATTTAGTAGTCATCACTGCCGTTAACCCATACATATTGTGTATATTTATATTTTGCGTAAGTCCTGATCTATTTAAAAAGAGATGGGGAGGTGGGGAGTATTTTTTAACCTTTTTTTCCATATTCCTTGCCTACCAGTCTTTAATCATAAATTTAGGGTCAAATAAACAAAACACGATAGTGATGTTCAACATGAATGTAAAGATGATTAGAAGGAAAAAAAGAACTAATCATCAGGAAACTTTACGGAATAATTAAGCTTTAAAGTCTCTTCTTTGAAGAAGAAATAAAGACAAAAAATCTTTTTCGCCAATCCTATCGATTTTAAGCAAAGGTAATGATTAATGATTAATTATTAGTTGTTGAAAAACTTGATAGTGCCTCTTGAATAGGATTAACTATCCAGTTGAAAGCAACTTTCATTTGATGATCCAATGTGGGCAAGCGATACAAATAAACTAAACGTCTTGCCAAATGTGCTACCTGACCATCCAGTTTAATTCCTAAACTGGTAAGAGTCGCGTTGTCAAGTCCCAATGCCATCATTTCACCCAATGGCTGATAGCGGAATGGTAACAAAGGTCGCCCAGTTACAGATGCCCAGATATTCCAGGCAACATAATCAGATTGTTGTATCGCTACTTGAGCAGTGGTGGGTACTTTTTGTCCGTCTGCATCTTGGCAGTCTGCTAAATCTCCGAGAGCAAAGATTTGTGTATTGTCTTGCACTTGTAGAGTTGCACTGGTGATGATTTGGTCACGCTGATTTTTTTTCAATGGTAATGACTTTACTACTGGGGCGACTTTTGTACCCACTGTCCACAAAACAATATCTACAGGAATGGTGTCAACTTGCCCTTTGTACTTTAAGGAAATTTGATTAGCTTCAATAGACTCAATTTCTGTTTCTAAGTCAATCCAAATATTTCTTTCAGACAATGCTTGAGAAGCTGCTTCCCGGTTAAATTCTGGGGATGTTCGCAGAATCATATCGCTGCGTTCGACTAATCTAATTCGCCCCTTGTATTGCAAACGATCTGCTAATTTACAAGCTAATTCTACCCCGCTATAACCACCCCCGGCAATGGCGACTCGAATTTTTTCGCGGTCTGATGCTTCTAAAACTCGTAACTTTTCTTGGAGACGGTAAGCATCATCAATGGTGCGGAATGGGATTGCATATTCGGCCGCACCTTTTGCCATTTCCATTGGCGTTTCACCTCCCATAGCTAAAACGAGGCGGTCGTAACTGAATGCTTGACCGTTTTCTAGTTTTACTTGTTGTTGGTTGATATCAATTTCAGAGATAACGCCTTGACAAAAACGAATGTTGGTGTTGGTGAATAACTCTTCAAATGGTGGAGCTATTTCCCAGGTTTGTAATTCCCCGGTCACAAGTTCATATAATAGTGGGGCAAAGAGGAAGCGATCGCGCTGGTCTATCAGAATTATTTCTGGTTTTTCTGACGGTTGCCAGGGAAACTGGATTAGGCGAAGGGCGGTATAAAGTCCACCAAAGCCACCACCAAGGATACAAATGCGCTGAGATTTTTCGGTCATAGTTAAGTAGGGGAAGTTAATATTAGGTTACTTCTTTATAGGATAGCAATATCGGAAGGAAGAGGGAAGAAGGAAGGAGAAAAAAACATAGATCATAATTAAAGCTTCTAGGAGCTTAGTTGCCTAACCCCTACTACAGTTTAGTTTAGCCAAGGATGATATATAGTCATTTCAAATAAGAATGAAACTCTTTCAAGGTAAGAAGCGCTTGTATCAAGCTAAACTGAAATAACTATAATTCTATAATTAAAACATAAAATTTTTGATTTGGATATTTCTAATACTTAGGGTATAGAGCAATGAAATTGGAGGATTATTTTTAATTTTTAAACTCTGATGATATTAGAATTAAAGGAGATATAATTGGTCTTGATGATGTTAATTAAGTTATCAGTTATCATTACCTTTTGTAATAGGAAGCTTTGAAGATGCTGAATTTTCTTTTTTATCCCCTTAAAAGGGGAGGTTTGAGACCTAATTTTTTTGGTCATAGCTGATGATTAGAAAGGATATACACCAGAAAAAAATCAGACTTAATTACTGACTTTAGGTTGAGAAAAAATTTATGCTATTATTTCTTGATTTTAATACCTCATCGCCTACAGGGCAGGGCTGTTTCATTCTAAACTGTGCCATTTTATGTATTGACGAAACCACGTTATTTACAGCTTTAGGAAATTTATCTTTCGCTTTAAGAAATTTATCTTTCGCTTTCTGAAAATCAATAAATTCATTGTCAAAATCTAGAATGAAATGACCCTGCCTACAGGGTATCTACAATTACTTGGGCTTTGTAGATACGAAGTCGCCGATATAATACCAATTCCCAAAAATAATGCTATACTTCCAATGCGACTTCAGTTATTAAATAATAATAATATTTCAGTAATGTTTTTCACATTTTTTGGCATTAAGCCAAGATATATTATATCTTTGAACCCTACTCCCTACTGCCTACTTCCTACTGTCAAGGAGATGTAGCAATACTTTTGATATTTGGTATAATACAATCCCTATCCACTTATTCCTTTTCTCCTAGATAACTAAAAACCTTCTTCTTTCTTCAAAATATTAACCAGTAAATTACCTTAATCTTCATCTTCATCTGGCGGTCTAGTAATCACATCAAACAAGATTTTTGCTAAATCATTTTTATCATCAATTTCTTGAACTTCCTCACTTATTGCCTTAGCTTTTGCCAAATCACCCATCTTCGCAATAATCAATCCCGAAGCAGCATAAGCTGTAATCAAAAGATTAATTTGTTGCTCATTTTTTCGACTAGCTAATATAGTTTTTACCTCCTGCCAATCATCCGGTAAATTTTCCCTTTTTTTCACTTCATTAATTACCATATCAGCCAATTGTAGAGACATTTTCATATTATTTTTATAGAAAAAATAACGATAAGCACCTATCAAAATATCCAGATTTCCTTCAGTCTTAGCCAAAGCTTGATTAATATAATTTTCCGATGTCTCAGTATCTTCCCAATTTTCCACCGCCAACATCAATAAACTTTTGACATCTTCAGGCACATCATACCAGGAAAACTTATTTTCTTGAACTTGCATTTGTTTGACCTAATAACATTAATAATAATTACCTTAAAAGAAAAAATCTCAAATCTGCTAATCTTAACAACATTTTTACTTCTGTAGGTTGGGTTTCGCAAGAACCCAACAGATATAGTTCACACCAAATCCGGTTATCAAAAGTACCATTTTCAAATTCTTTTCTAACCCTTCTTTCCTTTACCTTACCTTTATAATAAAGGTTCTTTCTAAACAGGATTTATATCATGTCCGCTTAATTAGTGATAATACAGTTTTTAAGTGGTAGGTGTTAGGTGATAGGTGTAAATTTAACAGGGAAGACTTGATAGGAGTGGAAATTTGGGATATTTCTTCAACATTGAGAGGAAAACATTTTTATTATACTTAATCATCCGGACATGATATTAGTATCAGATGAACAACCATTAGCAATATCGGCATTAGTGAATTTAGCTATGATTTTCGTGCTTAGGGAATAGGGAATAGGTATGGAGGGAACAGGTAGGGAGGGAACAGGTAGGGAGGTTGCATGCAACATCCCTACAGATCATTTCGTTTACGGGTTGTTCGGGAGCAAGTAATGAAAAGGGTATTCATAATTCTTATGTTGATTACATTTAGTCCAAATATCTTATATCATGTCCGGATAATTAGTGATAAAAAAACTTTCTCCTTCTTCATTCTTTCTACCCTCCTGTCTCCTGTCTCCTGTCTCCTGACTCCTTCGTCGTTTATTTATAACTGTTCAACCGGACATGATATTAATTATTATGTTGATTCACCAACGCCGCAATATCAAATCCGGATAAGAGCGTGATCAAAAAAACTTTCTCCTTTTCCTCCTCTTCTTCTTGCTTCTTTCTTTCCTCCTGACTCCTGAGGACTGACTCCTAAGTCGTTTATTTATCAGTATTCAACCGGACATAATATTACAATGCACCATCACCCAAAAATCATCCTATACTGAAGATATTTCCACATTAATGCCAACTCTAAAATCTAAAATTACTATGTTTATTCCTCTAGGTTTTGAACAAAAATCAATCGTCACCTCTCACGGTAGAATGGTCTACTACGCCAACGAAAAAACACCTTGGAAAACTGACACCGACAACATCGACGACTTGCCAACCCTAGTATTTTTTCACGGTTTCGGCGGTGGGTCATCTGCCTACGAATGGTCAAAAGTTTATCCCGCCTTTGCCTCAGAATACCGCATTCTTGCCCCAGACTTAATCGGATGGGGGCGTTCGGAACATCAGGCGCTAGATTACAAAGTAGATGACTATATCACCACAATTATCGAATTTTTAGAACAAACTTGTCAACCTCCCACCAGAGTTATCGCCTCTTCCCTGACTGGAGCAATGATGGTGAGAGTAGCGATCGCCCGTCCGGAATTATTCAAGTCTCTAATATTGACAACTCCCGCAGGTTTATCTGACTTCGGGGAAAATTATACCCGCAGTTTTTTCGCTCAACTTGTGAGTACCCCTGTAGTAGATCGTTTGATTTATAATGGTGGTGTTGCTACTCCTGGGGGGATTAGAACTTTTTTAGAAAACCGACAATTTGCTAATTCCAAGTTAGTTTATGAAGAAATTGTAGAGGCATATTTAGAGTCAGCAACTCAACCTAATGCTGAATATGCTGCTTTATCTTTTGTGCGAGGAGATTTGTGTTTTGATTTATCTTTATATATGAGTCAATTAACAATTCCGACGGCAATTATTTGGGGTAAAAAGTCGGAGTTTACAGGTCCAGAAATAGGTCAACGTTTAGCAGATTTGAATCCTCAAGCTGTGCGAATTTTTCAAACATTAGATGATGTGGGTTTAACTCCTCAATTGGAAGTTCCGGCAGTGACTATTGGGTTAATTAAAAAGTTCTTGAAACAGTTAGATGAAGTTCCAGTTGGTGTAGTGTAGGTTGGTTAATTTAGGGGTAGGTTTTGAGTTACAGCGCTTTTGCCGATCTCTGAAGCAGATCGTCACAACCAAAACTTTGTAGGGGCGAATGGCCATTCGCCCCTACTGTGGTCTACCGTGCAGGAAAACTGCTGTAATTTTCAACCTGCCCCTAATACAGTCGTTATCCTCTTTTAGTGTCACTTTTATCCCCATTGATACTTAATTGCCCTACAGAACTATAGCAGAGAAAGAGTTGATTAGGACATAGACTGATGATGAACCTCAGACAGGGAAATGTTTTTCCCCCTGTTCCCTGTTCCCTGTTCCCTGTTCCCTGTTCCCTGTTCCCTGCTATACTATTTTTTTGAGGTTTCAAAGATAATTAGGTAGACTCTTGAACACGAATATCTTTCTGGGGAATAGGAATAGAGATTCCTTCTTGAGCAAATCTTTCCTTAATTTGATGAAGAGTTTCATTATATACCTGCCAGTAATCTGAAGTTTTAGTCCATCCTCCTACATACAGATCGACGAAGTATTCTTCAAATTTCCATGCAAATGTACTTGGTCTTGGTTCCTCTAATACTAGAGAATGAGATTTAAAAATATCCAAAAGTAATTGCTCAACTTTAGACAAATTCTCATTATAACCAACCCGAATTTGCAAACTAACGCGACGAGTATCTCTAGCACTATGATTAACGACCACACTACTCAAAATAGAGTTATTGGGAATTGTAATAATCTGACCAGTCCAACCTTTTATTTTTGTATGAGGGAGACTGATGGAATCAATGTAGCCTGATGTTCCACATAGTTCTACTTCATCCCCTACATTAAACGGACTATAGATCATAATCATTAAACCACTAGCCAAATTTCCAATATTGGTTTGCAAAGCAAATGCCAAGATGAAGCTAGTACCACCAACTAAGGCGAGAATTGGAGCAAGATTTATTTCCAAAGCAGTCAATGCTAATAAGACCCCAACACCAACAGTTGCTTGCCACACAGTTCTGACCAATAATTGACGCAAAGGGTCAGAAACTCCCCCTACAATTCGCAGACTTCTATTAGTCACAAAGCCTAAAATTGCAGCAACAATTACAGAAGTAGCCACAATTGCGGAAAAGATACCAATATTTTTGCCCCAACGTAAACCACCTTCTTCTGATTTGAGCCAACCAGCTATCCTTAACCACAAACCTTCAGTATCACTCACATCAATCTCGACACCACTAACAGATTCAACATATTGACGGAAAGATTCAGCTTTGCCTCCTTTACTCTCAAATTCATCCAAAACAGTATCAAAGCGATCGGCAAGAGTGAAGTTCAGTGACATCAACGACCAATTTAGTCTTGACTTCCGATGCGACTTCACTAGAATCTTCGAGTTTTTGTGATAATGCTTCTAACTGTTTTTCTTTCTCTACTAATTCCTGTTGACTATCAATATCATCTGTATTACTAACTTCATCTTCGATCGCTTCTGCTACCACTTCTAGATTTTCGGTAGCTTCCTCAGTTCCTTCACTTTGCTTTTTAACCTCAACAGCTTCCTCAACTGCTTCTTGAGCTTTGGCGAGTTCTTTTTGTGCCGCTTCTAGATTTTTTTCAGCTTCCTCTGCTTCTGGAGAACCAGGAGATGCACTCTTTTTTCTTGCTTCTGCTTCCTCAAGAGATTTCTGAGCTTTTTCTATAGCATCAACCGCTTCTTCAGATTTTCTGGTTTCCCGATTTTTGCGTTTGATAGCAATCTCAGCATCGCTAATTTCCTGAACTTTAGCTTTTAGCAAATTCTGCCAAGCTTTAGCTTCGACTTCTAATTCCTCCTGAGTCAAAGGTTTGAGCAAAAGCTTCAGCTCATCGACAGGAATTTCTGGTTCTTCAGTAGTAATTGCTGCAATTGTGGCTGAAGTTTCTATTTGTGATTCTTGGGAACTAACTGGAGACACCCATAGCGTTAGAGTACAAGCAACTATCATTAGACAAAATGCTTGCCATTTATGGCTAAAGATCAATTTTTTTCTTTTTTTCATTAATCTATCTCACTAATAATAGGTGTTAGGTATTAGGTTTTAGGTATTGGGTATTATACCAATTTTATGTGAGGTGGCATAGAATTATGAAATTTATTAACTTGTCTATCTCGATCTACAGTCAACTCTGATTAAAATATTAGGCGTTGGTGAAAAGAGGTATGATATCATGTCCGGATCAGAGCGCGATAGAACTCCGTGACCTTTACGCGACCAAAAAACTTTCTCCTTCTACTCGGGGTTTCTTCTTCTTTCTTCCCTCCTGACTTATGACTCGGTCCTTCCCCTCCTGGGAGGGGGAGGGGCGAGGGGTGGGTTGACTCCT
>NZ_RCBY01000149.1 GCF_003838195.1 Okeania hirsuta | reverse complement strand
TTGGTGCGCATTCCCTTGCGACTGGCGTCGTCGCGGGGTCGCACCGCTGTTGCCTGTTGCCTGCGCGCAGCGCTATAACTTTTGCCTACATCCATTTCAACCCCATTAAAAAATCAGCAATTCTCTGAGCTGCACCCGGTTTACCCATTCTCTGAATCCCATTTTTAGCAATTAATTGTAGTCGGTCTGGATCGTTCAACAGAGACTTAACCGCATCTACAACTTCTCTGGGGTGCTTGACCAAAGTCACAGAAATTCCTAAAAGACGACTTTGAGCTTCCGCAAAAGTAGATGTAAATTGAGGGCCATTGCCAGAAATAGCGATCGCTGGTTTCCCCAGACCAACAAACTGTTCCGTAGCAGTACCTGCCATAGCAATAGCTAAATTTCCCCGATGCACAAATTCTGGAAAAGCTTGTCGGTCTAAAATCAGACTAGCATTTTTATTCTGAGAAGTTAATTTCACAGGAAACTGAATACTTCCCTCTCCAGAAAAAAAGGTTGGTACAGGACGATCAACTGGCAGTTGTAAAATACTGTTCTGAGTATTAGTTCTAATCTCTCGTTCAGTCTGCCAATGATAAGAATTGAGGAGTGTAATAAAAGGTTCTAAGCTTAAGTTAGGAGCGATCGCCCCCAGAAACAAAAATTTTTGCTGTGGAAAAGTTTCTACTAACCCTACAACCGCTTGAATAATAATTTCCCAATTCGCATAAGCTTCTGGAGAACGAGACCCAGGTAATAAAGTAATCGTAACTTGATGCTGCATTCCTAGTATTTCTGCATCAGAGCGATACATTGACAGCAGAGAATTTTCCAACTCTACACCATCCATCATCGGGTTTCCCACATAATAAGCTCGAATTGACTTTTTTCTGAGTATTTGTGCTGTTAGATCGTCTCTAGTAAGTACCGCTCTACACTTACTCCTACTCATTAACCAACATTCCCAAGGAAAGTAAACCGAACCTGACCAATGCTGAAAACTTTCTACCCAAGACTTGGACGGAAGTTTCCCAGTTTCATCTCGGATCAAATATTCTGATTTAGCAGTTCCTAAAAAAGCATAAGGTGCTCCACTCAACCAAGCAAATAATAAAGGTACAATATCACCAACTGCAAAGATAACTACTTGATGACCTAATTGAGTTTCGGAACTTACCCAATATTTTAATGCTTTGAGTTGAACAAAAGTCATTTTTAATAAACCACCTTTGACATCTTGCCATAACTGTTGCCCATCCATATAGATAAATCCACCAGAAGGCATTCTTTGTCGGGGACCAATAATTGAGAGACGAGGTATTTTGGTATAAGCGTATCCTTCTCCAACTATAGGCAAGGCAGCAAGACTAGGAGGAAGAGGATATTTTTGTAATTCTTGTAAAATTTGAACTGCGATCGCATCTTCCCCATGACCATTACTAAGGCAAAGTATCTTCAAAGTCATAATTAAAATTCGGCGTTGCTGAATTAGTGTATGATATTAATCTTAATTTTTTAGGAGTTAACCCACCCCTAACCCCTCCCAACCCACCCCTAACCCCTCCCAGGAGGGGAGGGGGAGGACCGAGTCAGGAGGGAAGAAATAAGAAGAAAGAGTAGTAGAAGAGAAAGTTTTTTGTTCGCGCTCTTATCTAGTGGTCTATTTCATTAATTTTGATGAGTAAGTGAATTCTCCAAATTATGAAAAATAAGTCATTGTGGCAATTTGCAACCCTTTAGAACTAATGAAATGGACTACTAAACATGATATCATACCTCAAATCACTAACGCCCAAAATTAAAACTAATAGTTCGTAATTGAAACACCCTGAGAAGTAGTAGAAGTTAGGATACTATTTAGCATATCTATTAGCATTCAGCAGAAGGAGTCATCTTCTCAGAAGTCAGGAGAAAATTCTGACTACTGTCTAAAGTTAAACTCCTGAATTTCACTAGCTTATAGTTTAAGATAGACAGGACTTACGGATGAGGTAGGAAAAATTAGGATTTGAGATGGCTTTTTTATCGATCACAATGACGAGAATACGTTGCAGGTGCGTAAGTCTTGATAGATAAACCACATACTCGCGTACCACAACCCTCCTCAGGATGTTCCATGGAATGTCCCTACTTAAAATAAAAACTACTGTAATTCACTAAGATCTAGAGAAATTGGGAAATAAATAATGAATATATTGAGAAACTTACAAGGGGACAAATATACATTAGAACAAGAATTAGGAAGGGGGGGTTTTGGTATTACTATCAAAGCTACTCATAATTATTTAGGACAACCCGTAGTTATTAAGACTCTCAATGAGTCTCTACGTCAACATCCCAACTTTGAAGAATTTCAAAGGAAGTTTCAGGATGAGGCAAGAAGACTCGCTTTGTGTGTCCACCCTAATATTGTCAGAGTCAGTGATTTTTTTGTGGAAGATGGTCAACCTTACATGGTGATGGACTATATTCCGGGTACAACTTTGGCAGAAGTTATATATAGTGGACAACCTCTACCAGAGGCGATCGCCGTGCATTATATTCGTCAAGTAGGAAATGCTTTGATGGTGGTGCATCAAAATAACTTACTCCACCGAGATGTTAAACCCCAAAATATTATGCTACGTCAGGGTACTAAGGATGTCATCTTAATTGACTTTGGTATTGCGCGGGAATTTATTGCTGGTAAAACTCAGGTTCACACTAATTTGGTTTCTGATGGTTATGCTCCTCCAGAACAGTATTTTGTTCAAGGAAAACGTACCGCAGCAACAGATGTATATGGTTTAGCTGCAACTCTCTATACTTTATTAACAGCACGACTGCCAATAGCAGCAATGAACAGAGCGCAACAAGAAATGCCTACTCCCAGAGAGTTACAGCCTCAACTTAGTGGTACTGTTAATCAAGCAGTGCTAAAAGGTATGGCAATGGATATTCAATACCGACCTGCAACTGTGGAGGAATGGCTAAAAGATTTATCAAATTCTAGCACAACTGATTTACATTCAACTATCCAGGTTGTACCTCAACAGCATCCAGCTCATAATGTGGGAAATGGAAAAATTGCTACTACAAATATTCCTCCTATACAAAGACCTAAAGGAATATTGATGTGGGGTATACTCGGATCGATCGCTACCCTAACAGTAGGAACATTAGCAGCAATAGTGTTAAATTCTCAGCCCCCTGAGACACCACCTATCGTTCAAACTCCTACACCATCTCCCACCGTTAGACCATCAGATATTGCTCAAACTCCTATATCAAAACCAACTACAACTCCTACACCATCTCCACAACCTAATGATATGGAGCAATTGCCCAATTTTACTCCTACCCCATCACCATCACCATCACCATCTCCTGTTCCTGCTATAGTCAGACCAACCCCTACTCCTTCACCTCCAGTAGAAAAACCTACACCTATACCACCTACGGTTGAGCGTACTCCAACTTTAACTCCAACTCCAACTCCAACTCCGGTTCAACCTCCCCAAGATTCAGGTCCTGAGATACCTATAGATTTAATATTGCCAGATAATATTCCTTCCGATCCTATTGATAATTCTACTATTAGGGATCGGTTGCCGATTATTCGTGGCTTACCCCCAGGCACATTAGAAAGTAAAGTAATAGAATTATTGGGAAAACCTACAACAGTTAAAGAGCGTGGCTATTGGCCTAATACTAGGGCTGTAATTTATGATTTACTTCCTAATCAAATTACTTTAGGCTATATATATGATCGAGATTCTCGTCGCTTGCGACAAACTGAGTTGTCTGTGGCAGATGGTATAGATGACCTAATGGTAAGAACCGCTTTCATTAGTATGTTGAATTGGAGAATTACTCCAGAAATCAAGCAAGGATTACAGGATGTGCGAAACCGTAAAATTAATCGCTATGAGTTTAAAACAGGTAATCTCGAAGGTTTAATTGAGCGTAGTAGGAATGATCTTGTCTATATCGGTGTTTGGGAAGATGATTTACATTAAGAGGGAGTAGGGAGTAGGGGAGATTGAAGTAATTATTAGAAATCTCCAAAAATCAAAAATAAAATCAATTATTATCTATACATTATCAATTATTCCCCCCTGTTCCCTGTTTCCTGTTCCCTCTTTTCTAGAGATGTCTATTGATTATAGAACCCCTAAGCGTATCTTCATAAATATTAAGTTTTTTTGAGCTAGGAGACAGGAGACAGGAGACAGGAAACAGGAAGCAGGAGACAGGAGACAGGAGGTAAGAGGTAAGAGGTAAGAGGTAAGAGGTAAGAGGGTAGATGTGGGGAGAAATAATATAAAAAATTCAACACTCCTTGCTGATGATTGTTCCTCACTCATTGATGCGCGAAAAGACTTGACTACCATAATTATATAGACCTCAAATGGGTTCTATAAACCAATACAGTTGAGTTAAGGATTTTTTTGGGCAGTTCTGTAATCTCAAAAGCTTATCTAATGGTTCCATACCTTATGAGTTTTGGTCTTATCTGTTTGGGCAGCATTCCGTAGGAAACCGTATTGGATTATAAACACAACATATTATATAACCGGATTCTATATGACTCCTGCCTTCTGCCTTCTGCCTTATTCAAATCCTGACTCCTGACTCCTAACTCCTGACTCCTGACTACTAAGTTCAACAGTTGTCAAAATTCAAATAAATGTGTAAAATAAAAAGAATAACACGGGGCATTAACGGTTTCGACAGGGTGGTGAAATCTACTTTGTGATTCAGGTCGAGAGTGAGTCTTCTCTCGCAAATACCGGGCTCAAAAAATAATAAGTGCAAACAACATTGTACCTTTTGCTCGTAAGCAAGTAGCTGTAGCTTAATTGCGAAAATACCTCTTATAGGTTCGAGCGTCTGTGGTTTGACTCCGTTAAGGATTGCAGACTTAACCCCAACGGATGCACTAGTAAACTGCCTCTGGTCAGCTACTGGTTAAGACCTTACTAGAGAATCCCGCCATCCGGGATAATGGATGGTCCCAGCTCTGAGGGTTAACAAGAGCTAAACCTGTGAATGAGCGAAGAGTAAATAGCCATTTTGGACATGGGTTCAACTCCCATATGCTCCATTAAATAATTAAAAATAACCATCGTATTAAAGCCGTTTTTTGCTTTTTGAGCATAGAGCGGTTTTTTTAGCCAATCAATCAAGAATAGTATTTGATCTCAAGGTTGGTTGAAGACCCGCACTCTCCTGAAGGCGGGAGCGGAGGAATGGGAAAACCAATCAATGTTGCGGTTTTCACAGATTGTGTGCTATACTAAATTAATAGACTTATTGTAAAAATATACTGTGCTGTAGTATATTTCTGTTTTTTAGTCTAAGTTTGCTTGATAAGATATCCAGAATTTATCAATTTTTTTGAATAATTAATAACAGGCGATCGCCACAAACCAAAATCATTAAAAATCGCCAAAATAAATAAGTTCAGCTAATGATTAAAAGTTCAATTTACTAGATATTTAATAAATTAAAATTCAAACTTAATTAGCTAAATCATAATTATAAATACCAGCTATTAAGTTCACTCTTAGTCCAAATCTTTTACCACGATTTCGGTAAGGATAAGAGAGAATTTTCAAGATTTTTAGTCGTCTATTAATATGTTCTACTATAATTCTTAATTGATTCAGTTGCCGATTATATTTTTTCTATTATGAAAGTTAACTTCTTCCCTTTCTTTTTCTTGAGTGGTGTTTGACTTAATTGATAAATTTCACCTATTCCTTGATCGCCTTTATCAGCGATAACTTTAATTAAATTCCCAAATTTAACGCCACTATTTTTAAATAGTTTAAAATCATGAGTTATACCTTTTCCATTGACTAAACATAAGATTTTTTCATTTTTTTGTTGAATTACTAATCGTGTTTTTAGTGTATGTTATCTTTGTTTTCCACTGTAAAACTGTTTTTGCCGGTTTTTTAGGTCTTTCAATTTTACTTTCCATGAAATCCATCACTACCAGTTCTTCTTCAGCATGAGTTTGCCATAATTCTTTTTTTTCCAGGCAGCCGAAATTGACGAGATTTAATTAAGATATTTTCAATTTTATGAACAATACGACAGACATTAGATTCAGACATTTTCCATTCCAATCCAATATGATAATAAGTTCTATATTTTCTCAAATATTGAAGAGTCATTAAAATTTGGTCTTCAACTATTAATTTTGGCTTTTGTCCTGATTTCTTTTTTTATTTTTCTTGAGTTTTTACAGTACTAACCATTACTCTAAAAGTTTTTTTCTCCTGTCAAACGCTTAAATTCTGTTGATGGTAACTTTTTGGCTTGCCAATATTTCACGATTAAATTAATTTAATTTGCTAAATAATTGTCTTTAATAATTATACAATAAGTTTTCATTGATTTGAAGAAGGAGACAGGAGACAGGAGACAGGAGACAGGAGGAAAATTACATGGGGATTCGCTCCCCCAAGTAATTTTGAACACCGTGTAGACGGTGGGGTATTAAACCCACAAAGAAAATGATAAATCTCCCCTAATACACTTTCCTGATGGTTCCCAGTTATCGGGTTTTTCACCATATTTTGGGAGAACATCATTGTCTAAAAACGATGATTGCTAGGTATAAGACTCCTGATTGTTCTACAAATTGCAACCCATATAAGTTGCAAAGTTACTCGATTCTTTCTTTGAGTCTAGGAGTAGGAATTTGTACAAACTTTTGATTGGTTTTAGTTCCCAATTCAATTGACTCTTTTTGCTCTTTATTCCAACCAAAAACGACTGTAGCAATTTCATGTTTAAGACAATGATTAATCACCAATATTGCTGTTTTGTTAACAGCATCACCTATCTGACGATTACGTTTTTCAGTAATTTTAGCTAAACGTTTAGACCCAAAATCTTGTGGTTTATTTTCTTTTAAAGTAGCTAATATTCAAAGCTTTAAAAGGCAGGTCTTCTCGATTGTTGCGACAAGAGTTTCCTGAATTATCATTTTCTTTGTGGGTTTAATACCCCACCGTCAACGGGGGTGTTCACGCATTACTTGGGGGAGCGTAGACGCGGAGCGGCAGGTCGTTGACTATCCCCATGTAATTTTCCTCCTGTCTCCTGTCTCCTGTCTCCTGTCTCCTTCTTCAAGCAAGCTGCCTAGTTTATGGACTCACAGCTATTTTGATGATACTACTGGAAAAGTCAGGATAGCCGTTGATTTTGGAATACATCAACGACCCTCATCAGGGGGGTTGAAACCGCCTTTCGTTTTTCTACCCCGCGCCTAAATTGACGGCGTTACCAAACTCTCGAACTTCCTCCGTGTTCATCAATCCTATCTAGACTGACTAACTCCTCAAAAAAAACTACTGACTACTTAAAAATGAGGGGATATGTAGCAAAAACTTTATTATCTTTTTTTTGAGTTTAATACTCCGCTGTCTACACGGTGTTTACAATTGGTTGGGGTTTGAGTACCCATCTATTTTTTCTTCCTTCCTCCTTCTTCAATAGCTAATCTAAAAAATAAAAGCCCCTTGGTCAACATTGACAAAGGGACAAATAACTATCAGGGTGCATCTACTAAACGTAGTATAACACCCGCAAGGGGTAAACCCCACTACTTGAGTAATTAAAAAAAAATATCATAAATTAAACAAAGCATAAGTTTCATTAAACTCAGCACCCACATACATAAAAAAAAAGCCCCTTTGTCAACATTGGCAAAGGGACAGATAACTATCAGGGTGCATCTACTAAACGTAGTATAACCTTTCTAAGGGGTGAAACCCCTCACTTTAATATTTTTATTACTTATGCTACATATAAATATTAATAATGTTAGTTAAAAGTTATTTTGCAGTAGTAAAAAAATCAAATGTACAACTATATATTTGAATTAAAGTGTAACTTTAAAATAAGAATATATATAAGGATTGGCATTTGAAGCAATAATCCTCCGCATCGCTACCGCGATCGCCAACCTCGATCGAAAAATATGTCCCATTATTTTGATATCCTAAAAACCAAGAGTAAAACTATTTAAACTATGCCTGTAGTAAACCCTCCCGCCATCATCAACTTTCCTCTAGCTGCCGTAGTCGGACAAGAAGCAATCAAACTAGCCCTATTGTTAACCGCTGTCGATCCAGGATTAGGAGGAGTTGCCATTGCTGGCCGTCGTGGTACTGCCAAATCGGTAATGGCCAGAGCGCTACATTCACTCCTACCTCCCATTGAAATTGTTCAAAATTCCATTAGTAACTGTAATCCTAACTATCCCGAAGAATGGGACGACCAACTATTAGAGCAGTATGCCGACCCCACATCAGTAGAAATTCCTACTGAAGTTATACCTGCACCTTTTATTCAAGTCCCTCTAGGAGTAACAGAGGATCGGTTATTAGGTTCTGTAGATGTAGAAAAATCAGTCAGACAGGGAGAAACAGTTTTTCAACCAGGATTATTAGCATCAGCTCACCGAGGAGTATTATATGTAGACGAAATTAATCTGCTGGACGACAATATTGCCAACTTATTGCTCACAGTTCTCACAGAAGGACGAAATCAAATAGAACGGGAGGGTATTAGTTTTCAACATCCTTGTAAACCTCTATTTATTGCTACTTATAATCCAGAAGAAGGGCCACTGCGAGAACATTTGCTGGATAGAATAGCGATCGCCCTCTCAGCAGATATGGTTTTAGATTTAGACCAACGAGTGGAGGCAGTAGAACAAGCATTAGCTTATGCTAAATCTCCCCAAGCTTTTCTCGAACAATATGCAGAAGATATAGATAATCTCAAAACTCAGATTCTTTTGGCTAGGGAGTGGATAAAAGATGTCACCATTACTAACGAACAAATCCAATATTTAGTAGAAGAAGCAATTCGTGGAGGCGTACAAGGACATAGGGCAGAACTTTTTGCCGTGCGAGTAGCCAAAGCATCAGCAGCACTGGATGGAAGGACAACAATTAATGCTGATGACTTGCGTCGGGCCGTGGAGTTAGTTATTGTGCCACGAGCAACAATAGTGCCAACCCCTCCAGAAGAGGAACAACAACCGCCACCTCCACCACCACCCCCACCAGAAGACCAGTCTCAAGAGGAAGAAGAGGAGGATGAGGATGAGGATGAGGAAAACCCGGAACCTCCAGAGGAAGAAGAGGCCAGTATTCCTGAAGAATTTTTGTTTGACCCGGAGGGAGTGGTATTAGATGATAGTGTGCTAATGTTTGCCCAAACAGCAAACCGTCAAGGTAAGTCTGGTAGTCGGAGTGTGATTTTTTCTGAAGACCGGGGGCGTTATGTGAAGCCAATGTTGCCCAAGGGTAAGGTGAGACGTATTGCGGTTGATGCGACTTTGCGAGCTGCTGCTCCTTATCAGAAGTCTCGTCGCGAACGTCAGCCAAATCGTAAAGTGATTGTGGAACCTATTGATATGCGGGCAAAGCGTTTGGCAAGAAAGGCTGGTGCTTTGGTGGTGTTTGTGGTTGATGCTTCGGGTTCGATGGCGTTAAATAGGATGCAGTCGGCGAAGGGAGCGGTGATGCAGTTGTTGACGGAGGCTTATCAGAGTCGTGACCAAGTGTCGTTGATTCCTTTTCGGGGGGAACAAGCGGAGGTTTTGTTACCGCCTACTCGTTCGATAACTACAGCACGACGACGTTTGGAAAAGATGCCTTGTGGTGGGGGTTCGCCTTTGGCGCATGGTTTGACTCAGGCGGTGAGAGTGGGTGTGAATGCCAAGCAGTCTGGTGATGTTGGGCAGGTGGTAATTGTGGCTATTACGGACGGACGGGGTAATATTCCGTTGGCGCGTTCGTTGGGTGAACCGATATTGGATGATGAGAAACCGAATATTAAGGAGGAGTTGTTGGAAATTGCTGCTAAAGTTCGGGGTTTGGGGATTCAGTTGTTGATGATTGATACTGAGAATAAGTTTGTTTCGACTGGGTTTGCCAAGGAGTTGGCGAAGCAAGCAGGGGGTAAGTATTATCATTTACCTAAGGCGACAGAACAAGCGATCGCGGCTATGACTCAGAATGCTCTCAAGGATGCTATTGGTTGAAAGGGAGTAGGGAGTTTGGGGAGATGGGGAGATGGGGAGATGGGGAGATAGGGAGATGGGGGCAAATTTCAACCTTTTTCCCCTATTTGATCACACACCCTATCTTTAACTTTTGTTGACAAACAGCCTCTTAATTTTACTCCCGATGAATAGACATCTCCACAAAAGAGAGAGTAGGGAGTAGGGAGCAGGGAGCAGGGAGAAAGAATTGATGAATAAGAGTGGGATAATTGATTTGACTTTTTATTATCATTTTCTTTGTGGGTTTAATACCCCACCGTCAACGGGGGTGTTCACGCATTACTTGGGGGAGCGAATCCCCATGTAATTTTCCTCCTGTCTCCTGTCTCCTGTCTCCTGTCTCCTTCTTCAATGGAGATTTCTAATTTCACTTCTAATATCAAGTCTCATTAATTAGCCATAATAAATTAGCTATCTCTAGTCATCTGAAATAAGCAGAAAAAAGTTCAGGAAGAATTTAATTATTGTGGTTATCTAACTAATATCATGTTCGGACGGGTCAGTTATAAATAAAATTTAAGGACTGACAGTACCGACGGTATCAAATAAATACTGAAATTGTCTTTACTTTTCTCCAATATTTCCTCTTTTTCTCCAATATTTCCTCCTGACTCGGTCCTTCTGACTCCTGAGGACTCACAACATTTATTTATAAGTATTCAACCGTTAGCGTAGCTCCCCCGGAGGGGGAACATGATATAAGCCTTTTACTGAGAAAACAGTTTTAGAAACAATCAATAATATTTTCAACAGATATGTGAAGTTCAAAACTATTCTAATAGTGGATAATTCTATTACTGTTCGTCAACTTTTGAGTATGACTTTTATCAAAGCTGGCTATCAGGTAGAAGTAGCAAAAGATGGGTTAGAAGTTTGGAAGAAATTGCAAAATAATTTACACGTTGACTTGATTTCATTAAATATAGAAATGCCGAGGATGAATGGTCAAGAGTTAGCTTTGAAAATTAGAAAAGATTCTAAGTTACAAAATTTACCAATAGTTTTTATGACTTCTCGTGGTACATCCAGAATGGGTGTAGCAATTGAACAATTAGTTAAAATTGTGCTTATATGACAAAACCTTATGTTGAAGAAAAGGTCTTAGAGACTGTAAAAAGTTTATTGAAAAAATAGCCAGTATTGATTGAAGAAGTAGTCAGGAGTCAGGAGGGAAGAAGAAGAAGAAGGAAGTTTTTTATCACTAATTAAACGGACATAATATTATTCCTAATTTACCATCTTCCCACTCCTTATTTCCTATTCTCTGTTATCGCAGTCGCCATTACTGTATTTGACAGATCAAAAGCTTCAAACTCAGACAAAACAAGATTTTTCCTTATTCCTTCTCTCCTAGATAACTAAAGCCTTCTTAGTTCTTGCTTCTTACTTCTCTCCTAGATAACTAAAGCCTTCTTCCTTCTGCTATATAGACAAAATTCTTTACTCATATCAAATCCGTTTAATTAGACATAAAAAATTATCGAATCGTCATAACTATACTCATCTTTGTGATTCTCTTTCCTCCTGACTCCTGAGGACTGACTCCTAAAGACTTAACCAATCTATAACTGTTTAACCAGATTTAATATCAAATAACACTATGAAAATTTTTATAAATTATTTCACAATTATAATCAGCTTACTTTCCCTGCAAAACTTAGCTTTAGCAGAAACAAATACTCTAGAAAATCAACCTCAAAAACCTCCGTCAGCAAAAATATTTCCTACTAATTTTCGGCCAGAAACACCAGAACAAAAATTAGCTGAAGCAGACCGACTTTATTTATCAGGAGAAAAAACAGCAGCTGAAAAACTTTACCGAGAAGTAAAAGAACCATTTTCTGAAGATATTGAAGCTAAAATTAATCGCCCTAAACCAATTTATGAACCCAGAGAATTACCAGTAACAGCTCAAGTTTATTGGCGACAAGCACAGGAAGGATTAGCTAAAAATCTAGAGACTCAAATATTTATAGCTTTAAAATTATTAGTCAAAGAATATCCTGAATTTATTCCAGCTCATATTAAACTTGCAGAAGTATTAAAAGCTGATGAACAAACAGAATTATCCTTAGAAATATTACATCAAGCAGCGAGTTTATATCCCAACGAACCGGAATTAATGAAAGCTCAAATTACTGCCCTAGCAAATGAAGAAAAATGGTTAGAAGCAACTTTATCTGCTCAACAATTTGCTTTAATGAATCCCGAACATTCCCAAGTAGATGAATTTAATCAATTAGCAGAAACCTATAGAAAAAAATTTCAGTCTCAGCTCAAATCAAAATTAAGAGGAAATACAATTGCTAATGTTGTTACTGGCGCTTTAGGAGTAGCTCTTACTGGTAATCCATTTGCTGCTATGAATGCAGTTCAAACAACAGCATTAATGCTTCGAGGAGAATCAAAAATTGGCAAGAGTTTAGCAAAATCTGCAACTAAAAGTTTACCTATGGTTGAAGATGAAACAATTCTTGAATATATCAATACTATTGGGCAAAAACTTGCCAAAATGACTGGTAGAAACGAGTTTGAATATCAGTTTTATATAATAAATGATGAAAATCTTAATGCTTTTGCTTTACCTGGTGGGCAAATATTTATTAATTTAGGAGCAATAGTTAAAACAAATTCTGAAGCAGAATTAGCAGGTTTACTTGCTCACGAATTAGCTCATACTGTATTATCTCATGGATTTCAGTTAATGTCTGAAGGTAATTTAATTAGTAGCGTTACTCAATATATTCCTTATGCTGGTGGTGTAGTTAGTAATTTAATTGTACTTAACTATAGTCGAGAAATGGAACGTCAAGCAGATGTATTAGGAACGCGAATTTTAGTATCAGCAGATTATGCAGCAGATGGGGTAAGAAATTTGATGAATACTCTGAATGAAGACACAGAAGATAGAGGTATTATTGCTTGGTTATCTACTCATCCAGAGACCGCAGAAAGGGTACGTTATTTAGAGGAGTTAATTGTTAATAGTGGTTATAATCGTTATGCTTATGAAGGAGTAGTATATCATGCCAAAATTAAGGAAAAAGCTAAAGCATTATTAGTAGAAAAGAAAAAGGATTTTTCAGAAATTTAGATAGGATACTTCTTGCAGAAGTCAGGGAATAGGGGGATGAAATTGTTGATTTCATATCTTTATTTTGAATTGATTTAATTAAAACTTTTGCAAGAGGTCTAGGGAATAGGGAATAGGGAATAGTAAAATTTCTGGTAGTCCTGCTCCTGTAATACCAATTTGATAAATGTTTGCTACAAATAGTTAGGCTATTTCTTAGGAGTAAACCCACCCCTCGCCCCTCCCCCTCCCAGGAGGGGAAGTTTTGTAATATTCTTTTTTTCAAAATGGTATTATCCGTAAATTATCAATCATATCAAATCCGTTTAATTGGACATAAAAAAATCTTCAATCGTCATAACTACCCTCATCTTTGTAATTCTTTCTCCTCCTGACTCCTGACTTCCCCTCCTGGGAGGGGTGAGGGGTGGGTTGACTCCTGAGGACTCCTAACTTAACCATTCTATGGCTGTTTAACCGGATTTGATATCATTTCTCTCTGTTCCCTGCTCCCTATTCCCCCTTTTCTGGAGATATTTATATATAGCAAAGAATGGGTTGGTTAGGACATAGACTGGTAATAAACTGTAAGACAGGGAAATATTTTTCCCACTATTGCCTATTGCCTGTTCCCTGTTCCCTATTCCCTATTCCCTGCTATAGCTAATTAATTCGACTTACCATCACTACCTAAATATTCTCGGTAGGAACAAATTTTATCTCCTCTGACATCAAAAGAAACTGCTACTCGATTTTTATAAGCTTTTCCCCACATTGGGCCTTCATCCCGAAATTCAAATACTACTGTTGTTTCGTTGCTAGTAATATTGTCTAAAGAAGTAATTGAAAGTCCTTCACTATAAGCTTCAGAAACATACTGAAAAAATTCTCTAGCGCGGTCTTTTCCTTCGTTTAAACCATGAAATTTTCCTACGGGAAACCAAAAGGTAAAGTCATCAGTAAGCATATCCAAAAATGCTTCCCATTCTCCAGTTGCTAAACCATGAGTAAATTTATCAAATGCTTTTTTAGCAACGGTAATTGTGTTTATTTCTGTTTGAGTCATTGTGGATTTTTACAACAATTATATTTGTATATAGCGCTACGCGCTAGGTAATAGGGAACAGAGAACAGGGAATAGGGAATGTAAGCATTTCCTGCGGAATGCTGCGCAAACAGCTATTAGCTGTCAGCTCTTAGCAATAAGACTATCCACTTAAGGACAGTGTTTAAATGAATATAAAGTTTAAAGTCAAGGAAGCTGACTTTCATATTAAGGTTTAATTATAGCTCAATTGATTAACCTTTTATCGCACGCCAAAAACAATAATAGCAATTATTTGTATTAAGTAAAGATATCTTGTTAGTTATTTACCTTATGAGGCTAACTGATAACTGATAACTGAAATGACCTACTCCCTGATTTATAAGTATTCAAGGGAACATCATATTAGAGATTTAAGAAATAAGCTCAACTTAAACAATCTAAAATTTTAAAATACTTTATAAATAACAGCCCCTGTTTCGGGGTGATTATCCATTTCTAATAAACCCTCTTTATATAATTTTTTTAACAGTTCTTTCATTTCTGGTACTGTTTTATTTGTAGCAATGATACAATCTGCTATTGAAATTCCATCTGGATTTTCCTTAGCTAGTTGAAGAATAATTTGTGTGTCTGATTTTGGGGGATTAGTTTCTAACATTCTCACTATTTGTTCTTGAGAAAAGTAATTATATATATCCCCAGAATCTAATTGTTTCTTGAAATTTTTGAGATTTTTCTGTTCTACCATTCCAGGAATAAAGAAGACATCAAACAATTGACCAATTCCTAATAAACCCGCAGTAGCTAACCACAAACTACCAGTTACATATTTCCCAGAATAAAATCTATGTAATCCGCAAATACCTAAAAAACCAGAACACCATAAAAGGTAAGCCATACCTGTATTTTTAGTTTCATATACTTTGGGATTATTAATAGTTTTAGATTTGTTCATTTTTTTACTTTCCATCTAAATAAACAACCTTATTTGAACTTTATATCTGACTCAATTACAGAATTATTACCTATAGAAAACTTCACCCAATTAGATGAATAAACCTGAAATTTTTATCTTTTTCTTTTAGGTTTAATACCCACCGTCACTTGCGGTGTTTACAATTAGTTGGGGTTAGAGTCCCCATCCACTTTTTCCTTCTTCCTTCTTCCTTCTTCCTTCTTTATTTTAAATATAACGAACTAAACTAGAATCTATATCTTCTATCTTAGCACAGCCACTCAATGCCATTGCCACTTCTAATTCATCGCGCAATAACTCCAACAAATGACCCGCCCCTGCTTCTCCATCCACTGCTAGTCCCCACAAAACCGGACGCCCAATTAAAACAGCTTTTGCCCCTAATGCTAATGCTTTGAGAATATCTGTACCCCTGCGTATACCTCCATCCATCAGTACATCAACTTGATGTCCCACTGCTGCAACTACTTCTGGGAGAGCATCAAGAGTGGCGATCGCTCCATCTAACTGCCGACCTCCATGATTAGAAACAATAATGCCTTTTGCCCCATGTTCTACAGCTCGAATAGCATCATCTTCCCGCAAAATTCCTTTAACTACTATAGGTAATGATGTCAATGACTGCAACCAGTCTATATCTCCCCAGGTAAGAGCTGGATCTAGTTGATTGGCAACATAAGCAAATAACCCAGACTCATCTTCTGTTTGAGGAATTTCTAAATTTGCCATCGACGTTAAATTAGCTAATTCCATGTCAGATGGTAAAGTAAACTTATTTCGGCGATCGCGTTCTCTTCTACCCAAAATTGGCGCATCAACTGTCAAGCATAATGCTTGATAACCTGCAGCTTCAGCTCTTTCTACTAAAGCACGAGTTAGACCGCGGTCGCGATGTACATAGAGTTGAAACCAAAAATTTTTTGGCACATTTGGAGCTAATGCCACATCTTCTAAATTTTTAGTGGACATGGTACTTAATACCATTATTGTTCCTAAATCTGCTGCTACTCTTGCTGTTGCTAATTCTCCTTCTGGATGTGCTAAACATTGAAAAGCCATAGGGGCAATTAAAATTGGCATTTTAATATGCTGTCCCAGGATTTTTGTAGTTAAATTTCGCTGGCTAACATTTACTAACATTCGAGGTCGTAATTTATATCGTTCATAAGCAGTACGGTTATCTTGCAAAGTAATTTCATCCCATGCGCCACTAGCATAATAATCTAGTGCCATTTGAGATAAATGTTGTATTGCCAAAGATCCATACTCGAAGATATTAATTGGTTTGTTCATTATTGTTGGTAATTGGTAATAGACATCTGGTGAAAAAGATATAGACTTTTTGTAACAGTAGGGAATAGGGAACAGGGAACAGGGAACAGGGAAGATGTTTTTAGGAAAAAAATACGGAAAATGATTTTGTAAGTAACTTTTACAACCCTAGTTTATAGTAAATAAAGAGCAAGTTTCTTTTCTGGAGATGTCTAATGATTAAATGTTGAAGAAGGCAGCTATGCTGAAGGAAAAATTGCTTATGGATAGTCAACGACCGGCCACTCCGTGTCTGATAACCCCAAGCAATTTTAAGCACCCTCGTTGACGGTGGGGTATTAAACCCGCAAAAAAAATGGTAATTTTCAACAGTTTAAATAGTGCTTATAGGTCTGATGCTGTAGAGGATAAAAATTTGTCTAGCATCTAATTAAAAAAAAAGGCTGTTTTTCAGAAATTTAACGCGAATACTCACTACTAAATTTCGTCATTTCAGTTATCAGTTATCCTCCTATAATCGGAACTACAAAATTCAGTATTTCTTGCTTCAACTAGAGGCTTTAAATCTAGAATATTCTCTTTTTTTATACCCTTAAAATGGGAGATTATTGACCATAATTTTTCGGTCATAACTAATTATCAAAATATTATAAATTTTGGATAAAAAATTAATTTATATTATATAGCAATCAGGAATCAGATGTGAAAATTGAAGTGTTCCTTTCAAGTATAGAATATAGCAGTTATCCTACTTCATATATATATATATTCGTTTTTTCTTCCCTGTTCCCTGTTCTCTGTTCCCTGTTCCCTAAAACTCTCCAATATCTCACAACTCAAATTATATTGCTATATCATAATATTGTCCTATTTAGAATATATTGCTTATTAAACAAAATCATGGTCAATTTGAATACTAACGATCATCTGAAGCGAGAGATACTAACAAATTCTCAAGTAATTGCTGTGGTGGGTCATTCTGATCAACCAATTCGTACTAGCTATCAAATTGCTAGATTTTTACGAGAGGTAGGTTATAAAGTTTATCCTGTTAATCCAGTAGTTAAAGAAATTGATGGTCAACCTAGTTATGCTGCTTTAACAGATATTCCTGAACCTGTAGACATTGTTAATGTTTTCCGCCGTTCTGAATATTTACCAGAAATAGTAGACTCAGCGATCGCTATTCATGCCAAAACTATTTGGACTCAGCTAGATGTTAAAGATTGGCAGTCAGCAAATAAAGCATTAGATGCAGGTTTAAATTTAGCAATGGATGTTTGTATTAAGGTTGAGTATTTACGACTTCTTGGCTAATCATTTGCCGATCTTTATCTAGTGCAAGATGGCGGAAATAACTGACCAGTTACAAAATCCTCAAACAATTATAAATAAAAAATGATTGACTTTTAACTTTTGACTTTTAACTTCCGCGTAGCGGCACTAGTCTTTTACCCAGAAAAAGTAAAAATCCATAGGCAATTAAATTTTCACCAATTAGTTCAAAAAATTCTTCAAAAGCAATGCGAATTTTTTCAATAAAACTCATTAAAAAATCTTGTGTAAATAATAAACTGAGTAAAGGTTGAGCAATATCTTTAAAAAGTTCAGCTCCAAATCCTCCAATGGCAAAAATCAACATTCCTAGTAATGCTAAAAAAGTTTCTCGACGATAGGAACGCCACAAGAATTTCAAGTCTGAGTAAAAGACAATCAAAGGCATAATAAAAAGAACTATATATATTTGCAGCCAACCACGTTCGCCCAACCAAGGAATCCAATTTTTTAGTTGTAGATGAATTTTAAATACTTCATCAATAGCACCATAAATTAAGAGTATAGCAAAGGTTAATTTAAACCTATTAGAAGGGGGAATGTGAGAATGCCATTCTTTGAAAAGTAATATTAAAGGTATCAATCCAATTATTAATAAATGTAATGCTTGTAAGAGAGAAGAAATAGTCATTTGACCGTTCATGTCAAATAGGGGGTAGGATTTACCACTAACTAAGATACTGCCAAGATAAATTAGAACTAATAAAAATTCAAAAATAATCAAGCCAACTAGCAGAAAATTTAGAGTTTTTTTGTATGGCGATATAGCTGTGCCTAGGCTACACCAACGCTGAAAATTGTTAAGGTTTATCATTATGATTAAACTGTTCAGTATTTCAACCATCAGTAGCCCATGTAGAATGCGTCAAATGTCCAATACATAAGTAGACAGTCTTCAACTAAATTTTCCCACCTATATATGAAATATAAAAAATAATGCTACGAATAATTTTCCTACTTAAAAGACTTTACCTAGAAATGTCGATTTGACTCAAAACAGAGCTTGACTGTAACTAAATTATATATAAGCTATTCCTACTGACTTCTGATTCCTGACTCCTGGAAACAGCCTAAATATTTGTAGCAAAAATTTTAGTATTTCATATAACGCTCCACATTTGTGTATACATACTTAGAAGTTACAAAAATGAAATCCTTAATTAAGGATATATACGCATAAAAAAGTTACTTCGTCAGTGATCTAAATCATTATTTCTCCGTTATTCTATTAGTACACAACTTGACACAAAGCTCATACTATAAAAGTGGCACATCAGTAATAATACTGTTGAGAAAAAAAGTTCTTCTAGCTTCATCCATTTAAGGATGTGTGATTTAACTAATTCACAAAAGTTTAATTAGAACAGGTCTCTATGGTGAAAAATCTTAATTAAGTATTGTGGAATATACTGAGATGAGAAACCCTTTTATAAAATTTATAAAAATAGCCTCTATAATTATTAGTACTATTCTTAGCTACAGCACGATCGATATAAATTCAGCACAGGCAGCTAATAATAATGCCTCAGAATTTTTTTTAACAGCTCAGGCAACCCAAACAGATGTTAAAATAGAGCCTACTATTGTAATTGGTGATGTTATTAACTCGAAAGCTAATAATGAAGCAATAGCAGTTACAAAACTTCTAATTCTACTGCTACAAAACAGTAATTTGGAGTTTTGTAATTGGTGATGTTATTAACTCGAAAGCTAATAATGAAGCAATAGCAGTTACAAAACTTCTAATTCTACTGCTACAAAACAGTAATTTGGAGTTAAAGTTTCTTTACACCTACAGTCAAACAGACTTGATGATGGCAAAGGTAGGAAATTGGAAATATAGTCTTAATCCTCATCAAGAAACTTCTCAAACACTAATAGATCAAGTCACAATATTGGGAGTAGGGTTAATTAGTATTGGCTATTTACTTGCAAAAAAAAGACCCTGATAATTTATCAGAGTTCAATAGATTAAATAAATCTTTAAGTCCAAAATTGTTTAGTTTTTGAATTTAACTAGGGCTTGCTGATTAAATCTAAAAGCATTGACATATAAAGACAAGTGCCTTTTTGAGGTCGAAAAAAGTGCCTGGTTTTCAGCTCTTCATGCTCA
>NZ_RCBY01000148.1 GCF_003838195.1 Okeania hirsuta | reverse complement strand
ATTGCTGTGGCATTTCCTTTGATTGTGCCTTTAATTATTTGAGTTGCTTCGTAACCATCCATAACTGGCATTCTCATATCCATCCAAATTAAATTAGGTTGCCATTCATCCCAGATTTCTATGGCTTGTTTTCCATTTTCTGCTTCTTTTAATTCAAATCCTAATGGTTGTAATAATTTAATCAATAATAAACGATTAGTAGGCCGGTCATCTACAATTAATATTTTATAACGGGGTTGATTGGGTTTTAAAGCTATGACATGACGTGGATGTTCTTGAGTTTCTATATCTTCTTTACTGACGATATCAACTTGGATGTCAAATCGAAAAGTTGTACCTATTCCCACTTGAGAGTTAACAGTAATATCTCCTCCCATTAAGTTGACAAATTTACGACTAATTGGTAATCCTAATCCTGTTCCTTCTTGACTATTGTTGCCTGTTTCTGTTTGGACAAATGCTTCAAATAATTTGGGCATTTCTGCTTCAGCTATTCCTGCTCCTGTATCTCTGACTTCAAAAATAATTGTGGCTTTTCCATGACTTTCCCCCCATTCCAAAGAGGGATTTTTTCCAGAACTTTTTCCCCATTCCAAAGAGGGATTTTTGCCAGAATTTTCCCCCCATTCCAAAGAGGGATTTTTGCCAGAACTTTTTCCCCTTAGAAAGGGGGGATTAAGGGGGAATTATTTTGGACTCACAACTGTAACACTCACACCCCCTTCAGATGTAAATTTAATCCCGTTATTGATTAAGTTAATTAATACTTGACGGAGTTTTGTTTCGTCAGTATAGATATATTGATGTACATCATCCTGGCGGTCAAAAATTAATGTTAATCCTTTATTTTCGGCGGTTATATGTAATAAGTCTTCTAGTTCGTTCAACAATGAATAAAAGTCAAAGGTTTTAGCATTGAGGTTCATTTTCCCTGCTTCAATTTTAGATAAGTCTAAAATATTATTAATTAAGGTTAATAAATAGTTGCCACTCTTATTAATAATAGTTGTATTTTCTTTTTCTTCTGGAGATAAGGTTTGAGAACGCATCATTATTTGTGAAAAGCCTAAAATAGCATTTAATGGGGTGCGTAGTTCGTGACTCATATTGGCGATAAAACTGCTTTTTGCTTGATTTGCTACTTCCGCTTTTTCTTTAGCAACAACTAACTGTTGATTTGAATCTTGTAATTCAGCAGTACGTTTTTTGACTTGCGTTTCCAGTTCGCGATTACGTTTTTCCGTTTCATATATACGCCACCACACTCCACCTAGTAAAACTCCTAAAGATAAAATCCCCATCGCTGCTCTAAACCAAAGAGTTTCCCACCAAGGTGGTGTGATTGTAATCTTGATAGAAACACCCTGTTCATTCCAAAGTCCATCATTATTCGAGGCGATCGCTCGAAATACATAGTTGCCTGGATCTAAATTAGTATAGGTGGCAGAATTATCTTTACTACTTACCTCATTCCAGTCGCGATCAAATCCCTCTAGTTTGTACTTGTAGCGATTTTTCTCTGGTGATTGGAAATTCAATGCTGCAAATCTAAAGGAGAAGATTCGGTCTTTATAAGAGAGAGTTAAGTGTTTGGTTTTGAGGATAGATTCCTTGAGAACTGAATTTTCACCAATAGGAACAAGCTTATTTTCCAGTTTAAAGTCTGTGATAAATACGGTCGGAATACTGGGATTATCCTGAATTTGTTCTGGATAGAAAGCAGTGATACCATTTACTCCACCGAACCAAAGTGTACCATCCTTAGTTTTATGTTGAGCAGTGCTATAAAGAAAGGCATTACTTTGTAGTCCATCCCTCACATCATAATTCTGGATACTTCCTGTCTCAGGATTAAATCTCGTCAGTCCCTTACTACTATGACTCAACCACAAACCTCTTCCCTTTTCATCGTTAGAGGTATTTTCTTCTAAGATGCCATAGATAGAATCTCTTGGTAATCCATGTCGATCGGCAGTATATTGGATGAATTTATCTTGGCGATCGTCATATTTTCCTAATCCTGAACTACTACCGACCCAAAGTTGCCCTTGTTGGTCTTCATATATGTCTTGGATAGTAGCAGCAGTACTGAGATTATGTCCAATTATATTTTTATCGTTCGCACGGTAATAGTAGTGGTTAAAGGTTTTTGTTTTAGGGTCAAATTTATCTAGTCCGATTAAAGTACCGATCCAAAGTCTTCCCTCTCTGTCTTCATTAAGAACACGAATTTGATTATTGAGCAGACTCTTGGGGTTGTCCGGATCGTGAGTATAGTGGGTAAACTTCTCTGTCTCAGGATCGAATTGGTTCAAACCTCCTCCCCAGGTGCCGATCCAGATTTTCCCTGTTTGACTTTCACACTCAACGTCATGGATAAGGTTATTGCTGAGACTGTTGGGGTTGCTTGGATCGTGAACGTAATGAGTAAATTGGTTGGTCTTGAGATTTAGCTTATTCAACCCTCCCCCGATAGTACCGATCCAAAGATTCCTCTTCTGGTCTTGACAAATAGATTTAACCGTCGGGTTATTTAAGCTATTGGGATTATTGGGGTTGTATTCGTAATGGGTAAATTGTCCTGAATTTCGGTCAAATCTAGTTAACCCACCACTACCTCCAATCCAGACAATACCCGATCGGTCTTCATAAATAGCATTGGTACCATTATGTTTCAAACTATTATCATCCCCAGGGATGGCACGATAATGAATAAATGATTTGCCTAAAAGATCCAGTATACTCACACCCCTTTCTGTGGGAATCCACAATTTGCCGACTTCGTCTTTGTAGAGTGGAAGAGTATTATCATGACTGAGACTATAGGGATCGCCAGAGTTATGTTCATAATGGGTAAAGGTTTTTGTTTGGGGGTCGAATCGGTAAAGTCCATTACCCCAAGTCGCAAACCACACAAAACCTGCATCATCCTCAACTGCTGATACTGTAAAAACTGTGTTGTTATCTGACTTATTGATATTGTCGGGATTGTATTGATATCGAGTAAATTTCTGGGTTTCCCGGTCTAAAGTATTGAGACCGTTTTGAGTACCCACCCATAAATTCCCGCGACTATCTTCATAAATTCCTCGTACAACATTGTCACTGAGACTATGGGGGTCGTTTGGATCGTGCTGATAATGGGTAAATTTTTCTGTTTCATAGTCAAACCTTTCCAGACCACCATAAGTTGCGATCCAAAGTACACCCTTGCTGTCTTCATAGATTTTAAACACATCGTTATTAATTAAGCTGTGGGGATTTGTGGAATCATGTTGGTAGCGAGTAAATTTGCCTGTATTTCGATTCAGTTTGTTAAGTCCACCACCCAAAGTACCTATCCATAAATTTCCCTGACTGTCTTCATGGATAGCTCTAAGAGCATCGCTACTTAAACTTTGGGGGTTGTCTGGATCGTGATAATAGTGGGTAAAACTCTCAGTGGAAGGTACATATTGATTAAGTCCAGCATTCCAAGTTGTAATCCAGAGTGTACCACTACGGTCTATCAATAGGTCTCTAGTGCGATCGCTACTCAAACTACCAGGATTATTAGGATCGTGCTGAAAAATTTTCATTCCATTGCCATCATAGCGAATGAGTCCGCCATTCATCGCAAACCACATAAACCCATCATTATCTTGAACAATGTTCCAGACTCTATCTTCCGGAAGTCCATCTTTGCTGGTGATATGTTTGAATTTGGTAAATTTTCCTGCATCTCTTGCTCGGAGTATCTGTGGTGTTGGTTTCTTTGCCAAGGTAGCTAAATTTTCTACTGTTTTCTGTTCAGTCTGAAAGGAGTGGTCTTCTCCCAAGGCAACAGGCAACAGGCAACAGGCAACAGGCAACAGGCAATAGGCAATATATAGGAAAAAAGTATTTTTGCAAATATGAGATGCACCCTATCCGAATGGGATGTTTCCCAAACAGTTGAGTCCTGCTATTGTTTATATTTGGCTGATAATATTTATTATTTTTTAGACGATTTTTATACATAGTTTTTCATAATATATGGTTTTTCTAATTCTGTCAAAACACCAGAATGTTCAAAATATTGACTCAGAAATTTATTAAATCCATTCCAACCATCCGGTTTAGCCGCATAAAACAAAAGCTGTTGAGGCGAGAGTTCTTTTTCCCATTCCTTCACAGCTTTTTCTCCAGATTTAATTGCCTTTTCTATATCTGTTTTATCTGTTTTATTCAAAGTTTGAGTTAGGCGATCGCCCGCTTTTTTCACAAGATAACCCCCTACTTTTGGTATTACCCAACTTACTAAATCTAGCCCCACAAATTACCTCTAATGGTACTTATATCATGTCCGGTTGAATACTTACACTTTGGAGGAGGTAAGGCAGAAGGCAGCTATGCTGGAGGCAGAAGGAAAGAAGAGGTTAGAAGGGAAAAGGTTTTTTATCACGCTATTATCCGGACATGATATTAGACATTTTTTGGTAGGAAAAATGCGTCAAAGTCAGTCTAGACAAGGGAATTACGTCGAGGCGTTAAAAATGGCTAGCACCCTTAGTAATTCAGGATTTTACCTTTTTGACGTAAAAGCCTGTGCCTATCTATATTTGAGCCTATTTTATTGCTTGATTTTGTGTAAGTCCCACTAATTAGATTCACTTCTATTCTATTTTAATAAAGTAATAAAGTAAGAACCTATCCCACTAATAAGACTTTTGCTAAAAACTCTAAATATGTTGATACTTAAAAACGAAAAATCAAGCTTTTCAAACACATTTTACTTAAACAAATAAACTTGTTAAAAATAGTGGGATAGCTTCAAAGGAGTAGGGAGTAGGGAGTAGGGAAGAAATTGAAAAAGTAAGGGAGTAGAGAGTAGCTAGTTAACGATAGAATACAAAAATTGGGATAATTTATTTTCTGCTATTCCCTTATTACACAGAAATTATCAATTCTTTCCCCCCTACTGCCTACTGCCTACAACAAAGCTGCCTACTCCCTCTTTTCTGGAGATGTCTAGGAGATGTCTAGTAGATACTAGACAACATAGCATCAATTGTTGTTTCTAAAGCAACTGCTGCTCCCGCACTCATATCCCGAGGAACACAAACTCTATTTCTGAGAAAAGCAAGGGCGATCGCTCCTACAGCAGCATCAGCAGCAGGTTCCTCTTTTCCTTCATTCTGTTGGTCAGTTTTTGAGTCAACTGGTTTGTCAGAAAATAATGGAATACTTCCTTCAATTAAACAATGAACTAAACGTCTCAAATGCCGATCAATAGCTAATTCAATACTGGGTAAAGTCTCCTGAATCACCCATTTTTTAATTCCCGAATTTTTGATAATATCAGCAATCACAGTTTGGTAGTTACTACTTAATCTCGCCGCTGCCTCCATAGAATATTCTTCTGTTTGACTTTCTACTTCTCCATGGGGTTGTGGTTGAGTAACACTTAGAGATTTATTCTTATGGATAGGTTGTACGCCAAATAACTTGTGCATATTGAAGAAGGAGACAGGAGACAGGAGACAGGAGACAGGAGGAAAATTACATGGGGATTCTAACCCCAAGTAATTTTGAACACCGTGTAGACGGTGGGGTATTAAACCCACAAAGAAAATGATCAAATTATTCGTTCGAGCACTAGGTTTGATCCGTTGATAAGAGGAACGTTTATTGATAGCTGTCAACCATTGATTGAGTCGAGGAAAGCGGTCATTGTCGTATAGAGAATATCCCCGGAATACAGGTAAATTTGCTGCGAACCTTCTGAGAGCTGGAGTATACATAATATCCACCAAACTAAACTCGCCCATAAAATAAACACCAGGATATTGACCCAATGTTACCTCTAACTGGTCTGATTTTGTCTCAAAAGTTGTTTGCAAATTCAGCAGTTGTGCCGCTATCTGTTCCGGAATAGTTTCTGTAGATTGCTCAGAGTTAGCAGGTTTGCCTCGGAGAAACGCATATCCTGATTTGACTAAACCATTGGCATCAAAATTCTCAATCATATCTAATGCCGCAGACCTTTCTTGAGAGGCGATCGGCAGTAGAGGAAAGCGATCGAATTTTTTTTCTAAGGCAAGCAGAATATCTTTAGACTCATAAACTAACTCGCCCTCAATTTTGACTGCGGGAACCAATGCTGTTGGCACCATATCCTTATACCACTGTGGTTTGTTTGATAAATCAATTAATTCAGTTTCAAAAGGAATTTGTTTTTCTTCTAAAGCAAACCAAACTCTTTCACAGAAAGGACACCAACCATGAGTATCTCGATAGAGCAAGACAGAAGGTTTTTCCCCAGGACTGAGTCGATGGAGGTGACTGGATATTGTTGCAGTGGCAGGTGTTTGTCCTGGTCTTGATATCCATTTTGCCGTAGTATTTTGTTGGGCAACCTCTAGTAATTCTTCCCAGTTAGGAAGAGATTTTTGCTGAGATGTCTCTGTTTTCATTGCTAGCTTTATTTGTTAGATAGATGTACCTGAAATTTTATCATAAATCAAAGTCAAATAAATATTTCGTAGTGGCGTGACACACCAATGTTGCAATAGTAGGGGCGGGTTCCGCGTTAAATTAATGGTGTTAGAAATTATCTGATTAACCCGCCCCACTAAATTAATATTTATGAAGATACGATCGGGGGTTCTATAAGGTTTTTCCTTCTCTTAAAGCTTCTTCCTTCTTCCTTTTTCCTTCTTCCTTACCTTCTCTATACAATACCGATGCTACCGGACATGATATCAGTTATCAGTTGTCAAAAGGTGGCATATATCTAAGTTTTGCTCAGTTACGCTATCGCTAACACACCCTACTGTCGTGTCAAGCTTAAAATAGGGTAATAGGAAAATGGTAAAATCTAAGCTATATATTGTTTTTGTCCAAAATCCTAATACAACATTTAAGGCTTGACGCGCTACTACTGGACTCGGTTTTTTATTCCCCCTATTGCTTATTGCCTGTTGCCTGTTGCCTGTTGCCTGTTGCCTGCGCGCAGCGCTCTAACCCACAAATTGCAGCTAAAAGTAACCATCCTATTGTATTAATTCGTAAATCAAACAAACTCACGTCAAACATATTAAATATAGTACAAGCAGCAAAAGCTACTAAATAACTAAAAAATATGAAACGGTCTCCTCTGGAATAAATTGATGACCTATTAATTAATAACAATACTGCCTTTGCCAATATCCAACCCACCCAAACAAACAAAAACAAAGCAGCAGGAATTCCAGTTTCTGCCGTTAGCATCAAGAATAAATTATGAGGATGACCAAGCCACATTTGCATCTGTGCTTCATACAAAGGAGTAAAATTCCGCAAACCCCAACCACTCCAAGGCTTTTCTAAAGTCATATTCCAAGCAAATTGCCATTGGGTGCTGCGTAGAATGGCTACAGGTCTATCAAAATCTCGATCTGTGAGTCGTGCCCAAAAGTATTCCGGAACAATTATTCGTAACCATTGCTGCAAAGGTGCAGGAGCAAAAGCAGCTCCAAAGACAGTTGCCACTGCTGTCATTACTAACCATACTAACCAATGCCAACCAAGATAAATAGCATAAGCAAGACCAGCAAATACCACTAACCCCCAAGCATTGCGTGAATTTGTCAAGACCAAAGCAATGCCATTACTAATTATTGCCACTGTTAAAAAAATAAGTTCTTGAGGTGACTCACCATGAAAAATATTGAAGCGACCCATTTTCTGTTTTGGGTGTGCGCTCTCTGTTGTCACCCTGTTTCCAAATAAAAATTTCCATTTTTCAATCCACAACCCCAACCCAAGAATAAATACAACCGTCAAATAAATTGCGAGAATATTAGCATACATAAATACTGAAGCCATTCTCCCCGGAGGGTTGCCTTGTGGTGCAAGTACCCAACCTAAAATAATTTGTAAACTCAGGGGGCCAGACCAACCAAAAAATAATTGTCCGAAACCTAAAATGACTACAGGTAGTGAAGAGAGTACCATTACCCAAGAAAGTCGTCGCAGTTGGGAGGGAGTTTGGATAAGAGTACTCAAGGCAGCAAATACTCCAAAAAACGGTAATAAATTAGCTAACCCTAAAAAGGCTTCCTGACGGTCTAATGCAAAAAATGTAGCGATCGCTAACCAGACAGCAAGACCAGCTAAGGCTATATTGTGGGGACGACGAATAATGCTGCGCCATTTTTGTTGCCAACTGCTAATAACGGCAAAAATTAGAGTTAATATACCTATAGTTGGTAATATAGGAAACAGTAATAGTCCTATTTGAGTGAACTTCCACTCTTTTTGTAAATAACGATGAGAATTATGATTCAATTTTTTTAGGTATTATAGCAGGGAACAGGGAACAGGGAACAGGGAATAGGCAACAGGCAACAGGCAACAGGCAACAGCGGTCAGACCCCGCGACGACGCCAGCTCGCTTGCGGAATGCTGACCAAGAGAGGCAACAGTGGAAAAAAACATTGCCTAGCTGTGGGATAGTGCGTTACGTGATACTAACGTACTCTACTGGACTGACACACCTTAAATGGTGCATTAGATTCAATTCAAAAGTCAAAAGTCATGCATTCAAAAGTAAGAGTTTTCAAGTTAAAAACTAATGCACAGTTTTAGCTGTGTAAGTCTACTACATTATATTCATTTTACAAACACTCTCTAATATAGCAATAGTAATTCCCAAAAAGTGTGAGGTACAAAATGATAAGTTTTAGGGAGCAGGAAAACGCATAATGATATAAACTTGTAATAAAGTAGGTTGGGTTAAGCGCTAGCAAACCCAACAGATAAGGGTCTAATTTTTTTCCACTAGCATCTCCAATAATAAAAAATAACATGAAATTAGCAACAGTTAAACAATTATTTATTCATCCAGTTAAAGGGTTAACTCCTAAAAATTGCCAGGATTTTTTCCTCACTTCAGGATATGGCATTAAAGGCGATCGCGCTTTTGCTTTGATGTTTCTCGACTCTGATAACTCTACAATACCAGAAGTTATACCTTGGATGAGTAAAAAGCATTTTGCAGTACAAAATGACTGGCCTGGTTTAGCTGCTTTGAATTGCGAGTTTGACCCAGAAACTGGATTTTTGACTGTGCGACATCAAGGGGTTGAGTTACTGAAGGCAAATACAAGTTTATCTGAGGAGCGCGATCGCATTAGTGCTTTTTTCACAGATTATTTGACTACTCTCACACCGAATAAAGGAGCGCGTCATCCTCAAAAAGCTCCTGTGCAGTTAGTGGGAAATGGTAATACAACTCGTTATCCCGACCGCGAAATTGTACATATTTCTATTATTAGTCAGGCAACTATGGATGATTTAGGAGAAAAAGCAGGGAATATATTAGATATACGGAGGTTTCGTCCTAATGTAGTTGTGGATGGAATAGATGCTTGGTCAGAGTTTGACTTGGTAGGAAAACAGTTGCGCTTGGGTAATGCTCAAATTACTGTTACTGCTAAAATTGGACGGTGTATGAATATTGAGGTCGATCCAGAAACAGGTGATCGCGATATTCCTTTATTATCGGTGTTGAAAGAAAAATTTGGTCACGCTCACACGGGAGTATTGGCAACTGTTGATAGTGATGGCAGTGTAGCGGTTGGCGATCTTTTGCAAGTTTTGAGTGATTAATTTCTATATTTTTTACAACAATCAATAATTATGATAGTCTATAGCAGGCAACAGGGAACAGTGGAAAAAATATTTCCCTGTCTTACGGTTGATTATCAGTATAAGTCCTAAGTAACCCATAATTTGTTATAATTAGGACTTAGGCACTGACAATAGAAGTATAGCAATGTGCGCTGGCATATTTACAAATCATAGGAGGTGTCCAATAGCTAAAAGTCTTATATTATCAGCTTTTTATTCCCCCAGATGAGTTGTTGCCTATTGCCTGTTGCCTGCGCACAGCGCTATAGAGTTTGTGCGCTATCGCTAACACACCCTACCAATCGCGTTCATGCGTAAGTCATATCAAATCCGGTAGCATCGGTGTAATTAGATGGGGAGATGGAGAGATCGAGAAATATTTGGTAATGGTTGAAGATGGAACATTTTTTTAGGGGTTGCACATTATGGAATGATACTGCCAAAAAGAGGTTTAGACTTTGACTAAAAAAACCTAATATTAATTGTTCTAGCAATTATCAAATCCAAAATCAAATTCAATCAAAAATCTCAAATCATTCGCCACTGTGCAACGCCTTTTTTTATACCGAATTAAACGGATTTGATATGATATACAAGTCAAAATTAATAGGAAGTGAAATTATGGAAAGTCAATTATCTGGAAGTTGGCAAGACTGGGTAGGAGTAGCAGGTTATGTTTTATTTGCAGGTTTTATTGTCTGGCGCGTACTTACAATGCCATCAAAGTGAGTTACATCATGTCCGGATAAGAGCGTGATAGAATTCCGTTCCGCTTACGCGACCAAAAAACTTTATCCTTCTCCTGTTCTTTCTTCTTCTTTATTCCCTCCTGACTCGGTCCTTCCCCTCCTGGGAGGGGTTAGGGGTGGGTTGACTCCTGACTCCTCCATCATTTATTTATAACTGTTCAACCGGACATGATATTATAGCGCTATGTGTTGGGTAGTAGCTTGCTATAACGATAGGATTGGCCATGATAGCAGTATGCACTCAAGAAAGTTATAAATAATGAGGTCAACTAAAATGCTGGAAGTCAGATTGATCTTTGAGAAAAAGGAATTGCGCAGGCCCTCAAAAATGATATTGAAGCTATTCCTACTGACTACTAGAAACAACCTTTTATTATACAGACGCTGCCGGACTTGTTGATATTATAGGCGATCGACAGACACAGGCATTAATTTTTCGTGTGTGGTGTAAAAAAAGGTTTGTTATCATTAATACAAGACAAGACATATTCAAAACGAGTACCTTTTTGATTGGTATGTTTGATAATTCTACAGATTTTTCCAATCCATTCATACTCAATCAACATTACATAAGTGTAGATATTTTCCCTCTGGCACAATATATACAGTCCAGGGGTTTATTATCATTCCATCTTCTATTTTATGGACTGTGAGGATCGTTTTTCCTTTTAGAAGTTGGACAAGGTGACTGGGAAAATTAGCAGATTGATTTTGGACTACTATTATGAATGCAATATTTAGTTGTTTTGGCAGATGAGAAAAAAATGTTTCTAATAGTTTTAGATTCTCTGCAAATATTGCTAGACCTACGACAAAAAATTGGTTTTCTAGTTGTAATTTCATTTTTTAATGGGGAAGAGGAAACAGGGAATAAGCAATAGGCAATATGTTGTACCTCACTTCTTTAATCAATGCTATAAAAATAATTTTTCCTACCTATTTAATCGGACTATCAAATATACAATTAGTTTTGTTTGACTACTTAGGGTTTGCGCTCATAAGTCTTATTGGTGAGGGTAGGAGACAGGAGACAGGAGACAGGAGACAGGATAAATGGGTACTTAGAGGAGGTAGGAGCGGGCGTTTTGTAAGAATGATTTTTCTGCCCAACTATGCGCCTAAAATACGCTCCTTTTTGAGCGTGAAGAGCTGAAAAACAGGCACTTTTTTTGAACAAAAAAAGGCTAAAACCTTTATCTGTAAATACTTTTATATTTAATCAGCAATCCCTACTTATTTTAGTAAACTATTCAAGAAAATAGGGAATAGGGAAAGACTTTTCAACTATTAGCTCTAGGAAATGCTTACTATTCAATCAGTCAATATTTGTCTACCCATTTTAAATTTTGAACAGTTTAACTAGCTATCAGCTTTTAGAACTCTGGGTTAAAATCCCCGCTTTCTATAAACCGGATAGTTTAGGAGGTTTTGAAATCCCTTTCTAAACGTAAAAAAAATAATTCTACTGATTACTGAGTGCTGAGTGCTGACCGCTTCTTTAAAGTTAAAATCATGCATTTATATTATCATGCTATAATTTCGTAATTAATCAAAAAAGTTATTAATTTGTTTTTAATTAATTGTAGTGAATAATAATCCTCGTCAATTAGCTTTTATTATCCTCCAAGAAGTGTATCGAAAAGAAGCTTTTGCTGATTTTGCTCTAGATAAACATTTGAGAAAAAATGACTTAATTGATGCCAACCGTCGATTAGTTACAGAGTTAGTTTATGGATGTGTGAGAAGGCAGCGATCGCTTGATGCAATTATCGATCGATTAGCAAAAAAGAAATCTCACCAACAACATCCAGACTTACGGATAATTCTCCATATTGGTTTATATCAATTATCCTATTTAACACAAATTCCAGAATCAGCAGCAGTTAATACCACAGTTGAGCTAGCAAAAGAAAATAAACTGGCTAAATTAACTGGTTTTATTAATGGTTTACTCAGAGAATATATTCGGCGAGAATTGACGATTGACTTGCCCAAAAATCCAGTACAAAAATTAGGAACATTATATAGTTTTCCTGACTGGATAGTTAAATATTGGATAGAGACATTAGGTTTAAGAGAAACTGAAGAATTATGCTCATGGTTCAATCAATCGCCGAGTCTTGATTTAAGAATTAATCCACTCAAAATCTCAATTACAGAAGTAGAAACAGCTATGAAAAATACAGGTATTTGTGTTAACTGGATACCTCAATTTCCCCAACTTTTAAGACTAACAGGTGCAGTAGGTTCAATTCAAAAATTACCGGGTTATGAAGAGGGTTGGTGGTCAGTTCAAGATAGTAGCGCTCAATTAGTTAGTTATTTATTAAATCCACAACCAGGAGAAATCATCATTGATGCCTGTGCTGCCCCTGGAGGTAAGACAACTCACATAGCAGAATTAATAGGAGATAATGGCAAAATTTTTGCTATTGATAAAACAGCTTCTCGACTAAAAATGTTAGAACAAAATTCTGAAAGATTGCAGTTAAAATCTATTTCTATTTATATAGGAGATAGTCGAAGTTTTCCTGAATTTATTAATCAAGCTGACCGAGTTTTATTAGATGCACCTTGTTCTGGTTTAGGAACTTTACACCGTCGAGCGGATGCAAGGTGGAGACAAACTCCAGAGAATATTCAAAAGCTCTCAAAACTTCAGAGTGAGTTATTAGAAAATACTGCCAAATGGGTCAAACCAGCCGGAGTTTTGGTATATGCAACTTGTACAATTCATCCTTTAGAAAATGAGGAGGTGATTGAGAAGTTTTTGACCAATAATTCTGAGTGGGAAATTGAAGCGCCAACTATTGATTTTATAGTGTCTCCCACTGTGGAAGGATGGGTAAAAGTTTGGCCTAATAGAGAACACATGGATGGTTTTTTTATGGTGAAATTGAGAAGAAAGTGTCAGAAATTAACAATTAATAATTAATAATTAATAATTAATTATTAATTAGGGTTTGCGTATGGAAAGTCTTTTTGCTGAGGTAGGAGACAGGAGACAGGAGACAGGAGACAGGAGACGAACCACCCCTCGCCCCTCCCCCTCCCAGGAGGGGAAGTCAGGAGAAATGGGAATGAGCGAGGAGGTAGGAGTAAGAATTGTCAGAATGATTTTTCTGCTCAACTCTTGCCTAAAATACTAGCTTTTTGAGGGTTTTCAACTGAAACAGGGGCACTTTTTTCAATCATAAAAATGCTCAAACCTTTATATATCAATACTTTTATATTTTATCGGTAAGCCCTAATTATTACTTATTCTTAAAAGAAGGGGATTGACTAAAAGGAAAATTTTTGATTTTATCTCCTTAAAAGGGGAAGCTTTAAACCTGAATTGTTTAATTATTAATTATTCGGTAAGTGGTAGTTTTTAGGTGTTAGGTGGTAGGTGTCATTGCAATTCCCAAGAAGTGTGAGTTCAACAATTATTCATTATTCATTATTCATTATTCATTGTTGAAATATATTCTGCCAAATCTTCTAATGGTTCATCAAAATCATCTGACATAATAATTTGATTTGCCCAACTACCATAACCCTTAACAGTTTCTATCTTTTCTGTGAATTGTTGATTATTCGGATATTTTTCTCGTAAATATTCTGCATAATTCAACAGTTCTTTTTTCAGAGATTCAGGCAGATTAATTACAACTTTCCACAAAGCTATATCGGTATTCATAAATTTTATTCTAACCAAATAATAGGGATAAAAATCTCATCAAAAACTGTGTAATTTCAGTTATCACTTGTCAATACTCATAATTATATCATATATAACTTTGTAAGAGTTTGACTGAATAACCGAGGGGCGATATAGCGTTTCTCAAGTTACTAAGGTACAGTTGTTTTTCTTGTTTTCTATTCCCTACTCCCTACTCCCTACTCCCTAAACAGCGATCGCCTCCAAAATTAACAACCCTAAATCTTTATATAAACCTCTATTTTGCTGAGGACAACTATGGTGAGTTAAACAGCGGGGACAACCATATTCACAATCACAATTTTTTGCTAATTCTGTTGCCTTCTTTGCAAACTTCAACAGTTGATTAAAAATTGCTTCACTCGCACCATTTCCACCATCGCAAGTATCAAAAAAATAACCGATAGTTTCTCCTCTCTCTTGCTTCACAAACCATTGAACATCCTGACTCGAACTTAACACTACTAAAGGCACAGCAAACATTAGTTGATGCCCCATACTATGCAATGCAATAAAATCTGAATTACAACTCCATAAATTTTTGAATTTATCTGGAATTTTGTCTTGATACTTCTCTTTTATTTTCTCCTTAATTTCTCTAAAATTTTCCCCTATAGCATTGCTAAAAGCATAATTTATCTCTACCTTCACAACTGGAGCTTGATATTGAGTTTGATAGGGCGGATCGAAACTACCTCCATCTACAACTTTAGTAATTTCACCTCCTTTTTTATATTCAGTAGCAAACAAATCATATCCTGTGACTAAAAAGGTAATTTCTCCCCAGATTAAACTTAATCTTAATCTAGCGTGCGGAATATTTGCTTGAATTATTTGGGATTTTGCTAATTGCTGAGTTTCTTGAATAACTAACTCAGTTTTTGGCTTGCTTTCTAAATTACAATTTTTGCCTAAAGGTTTTAAAATTGCTTTTTTTGTATCTAAGTCGAGATTCTCAGAACGATAAAAAATTAACTCACTGTCATAATTTTGGGCTAAATAAATTGCCCCTGGAAAAACTTCCTGATGGGCAAGACTCATTTGCATTTTTTCAAAAGTTTCTCCAGTATTAATATTGATTAATTCCACATCATTTTGAGCATGACCGCGAATATTAATATTCCGATGAGGAAAACCATATCCCCAAAGTTCAGAAGAGTTAGTAATATAGATTTTTTCTTGTTTCAATAAACTATCAGCAATAGCTCCAGCTACTTCTCCAAAACGTTCTGTTATTTCATTCAAAGGTAGGCCACTTTCGACACAACTACATTCTAAATGTTTGCCCAAAATAGTCGGATAATTTGGATTAAAAGCAGCACTTTCCACCTCACCATTTAATAATAAATCTGGTTTATTTCCATAGAAATTATCCAACGGGTTTTGAGCTACTGGTAAAAACATCACTAACCCAGGATTTCTACGTCCTGCTCTACCAATTCTCTGTCGCCATGACATTAAACTACCAGGATAACCACGCACCAAACAACAATCAAGTCCTGGTAAATCAATTCCTGCTTCTAATGCAGAAGTAGAAAGAATAACTTTTACTATACCAGCTTCTAATTTTTGGATAATATCCTGTCGTCTATTAAATTGCAAAGAACCATAAAAAATTGCCACTTTATCTGCTAAATAACTCTCACCATTCTTATCAGCTATTCGCTTAATTATACCCAGGAGTTTTTTCACAGCACTGCGAGAATTACAAAATACTATCCCACTTAGATCGTGGCGTAACCAAGACAGAATTATTTGACAAGCATCGGGGTTAGCAGTTTCGCTAGGTTCCAAACATAAAATTGTTCTACCAGCACTATCAGCACCACTTTTTGATATTAGATGAAGTCGTTCCGGTTCCTCAGATCGGTTGCTAAATCTCATTGCCATTTCTGCGGGGTTGCCAATAGTAGCTGAACTAAAAATAAATTGTAGTTTTTTTGAACTTCCTCCTACTCTGTCTACCACCATTTTTAATCTGCGCATTAGGTTGGCAAAATGAGCGCCAAAAGCACCTCTATAAGTATGAGATTCATCTATAACTACATAGCGGAGTTGTTGAAAAAATTTACGCCATCCTTCTCCATCTTTGCTTCTAATTCTATATAGTTGATAGTGTAATAAATCTGGGCTGACTCCTAAAATATTGGGTGGGTTGGGGATAAATAATTTTTTCCTTTGTTTTGAGGATGTGTCACCTGTAATTAATCCAATTTTGACAGAATTTTCGGGAAAGTATGAGACCATTTTTTCCAACTTTTGCATCTGGTCTAATGCTAATGCTTTGAGGGGAAAAATATATAATGCTGTGGTCTGAGGTTGTTGTAAACATGATTCTAAAATCCCTAAGTTATAACAGAGAGTTTTACCAGAAGCTGTGGGGGTAAAGATGCAAAGGTCTAATTTTTTTCTCAGAGCGTTTAATGATTCAATTTGATGTTCATAGAGTTCCGTAATCTTTTGTAAAATGAGAGAATTTTTGAGAGTTATTGGTAAATCTTCTGGCAAAGGATAAAGTTTTCCTGGAGTTGGTGGTGTATTTTCTATAGCTACTAATTTATCTGAAAATTCTTGGGCTATTGTTTGAAATACTGGTCGGGGAATAGCTGCTATTTCTGCGGAAGTAATCTTTGATTTTTCAGGCTGTTTTAACTTCTTAGTCTGAAAATTTTTACTATCTCTTTGATGAATTTGTTTTTGATTAATTGCTATTTGCCAATCAGGAAAATGTACTGGGGTTGTATTTTCTAGAAAGTCTACAATTAAACGTTTGCCTAATACTGCTGTAATTTGACCAATACCATATTCAGGAGAATAAATTTTTGCACCAATTTTTAACCACTCTGGAGGTAATAGTAATTGATTTCCTGCAGCTTGGAGAATAGCAGCATAATCTGTAGGTTTATCTGTCATATTAGCTTTTTAGTAGTAGTGGACCGACACAGCTAAAATGGTGCATTAAAATAGTCAGCAATGGAGGACAATAATTATCATTTTCTTTGTGGGTTTAATACCTCACCGTCTACACGGTGTTCAAAATTACTTGGGGTTAGAATCCCCATGTAATTTTCCTCCTGTCTCCTGTCTCCTGTCTCCTGTCTCCTTCTTCAAGGGAAGAGGTCGGCCAGATAAAGTCTATCTGACGGATGTCATATAAAATCCAGTAGCATTGGTATAAAATTTTTTGAAGGTAGGAGTCAGGAGTCAGGTAGGGGAGACGTCGGATTGGCGACGTACAAGAGTCAGGAGGGAAAACAGTTATAAAGATTTGGCAATGGTGAAGATGGACAATATTTTTATACCTAATTAAACGGATTTGATATCATATTTTTAACGATTTTTTCTACACAATTAATACTCTGCGCTCAAAGTTATTTTTTTAAGTAGAAATAAAAATAAAATTTTCTGACAGCATTACTAAGTTCTGTCAAAACTGATTTGGAGTAATTATTAACCTGGGTTCAGCAACATATAGTTCTGTACGATATAGTAAATAAACTAGACCTTTTTTATCTACCCATCGCTCATATAATGCTTTCAAATTTGCCGTAATTTGTTCTCGTTCATAACCTTGATTTGGCACTGATGACGAACTCATAATACGACCTATTAATCCTGGCAAATCTAACTCTTGTCTATGAGTAAATGTTGAATGTTGAAAATTGACAAAATAGGAACTTTTTTCTATGGAGGCAATTGAAAAGCGTCGCTTTTTTTTAGTGTTTGGATGATGTTTAGATATCTGCTTCATTAAGTTACTATTTTCTTTAGTAAATCCATCTTCTCTATTCCAGTTATTCCATAAAAGTGCTAATTTGCCAGAGGGTTTTAAAATTCTGTGAAATTCCTGTAAAGTAGGTTCCAGATTAAACCAATGAAAAGCTTGAAAACAAGTTACTAAATCAACTGATTCATTAGGAAGATTAGTCGCTTCTGCCGTTGCTTCTCTAAACTCTATTAAAGGGTGAGATTGAGCAGCATTCTTCATTTTAAGGTTTGGTTCAATAGCTATGACATTAATACCTTGTTCAGCTAACATTCTAGAACCAATACCTGTACCAGCTCCAATATCTGCTGCTAATAATTCTGAAGGATTTTCAAATCCAGAAATCATTAAAGTTATCGCTTCTTTTGGATAATTTGGTCTATACTGAGCATAATCTTCGGCTCGATCGGAAAATCGATTTAGTGGGTTCATTTTATCTCAGCATACCTTAACTAATATTACTTTTAATAAATTTAACTCAATTATCAAATCATGGCATATAAATTAAAAAAAATATTAGACATATGGGGAAATGTTGGTACAGAATTTGGACCCAGTGAATTTGTGGTTCGCGTAGGTGCAGAAGTTGAGATTGATTCGGTTATGAACACTGTTGAATATGTCCAAGAAAATTCGGCTTTGAGCCAAACCTAAAACTTGCCCCAGTTTTTTCAAAATTTTGAATATAAATTAAATATTCCTTGCTCTACTTATATAACTGGTATTATGGGCTTTATTGTTTACCTATCTTGATTAATCTCTTTGGGTGAGAATTGAAAATTTATGTAGTTGACGAAGAAGGCTGAGAATGGCTAAAAATGAGGACCAGTAATCCTTTCAAGAATGTCGCTATTGCTTCACCCCCACGAAACAGCCATAATCATATTGATAGATTTGAGGATTTCCGAACATGGCAGAAATTAACGGCGTAATGATGCAATATTTCCACTGGTATATTGACCCAAATCTTATCCTGTGGAATCAAGTGGCAAGTATGGCCCAAGAATTAGCAGATGCAGGCTTTACCGCCATGTGGTTACCACCAGCTTACAAAGGTATAGGGGGGACTTATGATGTGGGATATGGGGTTTACGATATGTATGACTTGGGGGAATTTGACCAAAAAGGTACTGTTCGGACCAAATATGGCGATCGCCAACAATATTTAGATGCTATTCAAGCTCTACACAATGTTGGTATTGATGTCTATGCTGATGGAGTTCTCAACCACCGCATGGGTGCTGATGGAACAGAAATTGTCAAAGCAACTCCTTTTTCCAAGGATAACCGCATTCATCCCAAGGGTGGAATGCGTGAAGTTAAAGGTTATACTCATTTTCCATTTCCTGGTCGGCAAAAAAAGTATTCTGACTTTGAGTGGCATTGGTGGCATTTTGATGCAGTAGATTATGATGACTATAGCAAGGAACAAAATACTATATATCTATTTGAAGGGAAAAGCTTTGATGATTATGTGGCGTTGGAAAATGGCAACTATGCTTACCTGATGGGATGCGATATTGATTTCCAGAGTAAAGAAGTTCGGGATGAAGTGATACGTTGGGGTAAGTGGTATATAGAAACTACGGGAGTCGATGGTTTCCGTCTAGATGCTATCAAACATATTTCATCCTGGTTTTTTCCTCTGTGGATAGATGTATTAGAACATCATTTTCAGAAGGATTTATTTATGGTTGGGGAATATTGGTTCAACGATATTGGTACGTTGCACTGGTATATTAATTCAGTTGGTGGCAGAATGTCTGTGTTTGACGTTCCCCTACATTACAACTTTTACTATGCGAGTAAGTCAGGTGGGCATTATGATATGCGCTATATTCTCAATGGTACTTTAATGCAGGAACGTCCGATTAATGCTGTTACTTTTGTGGAAAACCATGACTCACAACCTTTACAAGCATTGGAAGCTCCTGTTGAACCTTGGTTTAAGCCTTTAGCTTATGCCATTATTTTGTTACGTCGTGAAGGATATCCTTGCATTTTTTATGCTGACTATTATGGTGCAGAGTATGCTTGGTTTAAGCCTTTAGCTTATGCCATTATTTTGTTACGTCGTGAAGGATATCCTTGCATTTTTTATGCTGACTATTATGGTGCAGAGTATG
>NZ_RCBY01000147.1 GCF_003838195.1 Okeania hirsuta | reverse complement strand
ATCCCCATGTAATTTTCCTCCTGTCTCCTGTCTCCTGTCTCCTGTCTCCTTCTTCAACCAAGTGCTAGCACTAGATAACCCAAAGGCTGTCACAGTTGTTGGCAGTAGCAAAGCAAGTTGCTCAATGACCGCCCAACGCAAATTTATCTTATCGGTTTTTAAACTAGGAAACCATCTATATATTTTTATCAATAAATAGTCCTCCAATCTTAGAATAATGAAAGTAATGCCCCACTATTCCTAATAAAAGTTTTAGTGGTGGCATTGTGATAATTTTTACCTCATTCCACGATCGTCTCGTTTATATATAATTGGACTTGGAGTTGTACTACGACTACGAGATACTCTTTGTCTGTTGTAGGATGGGCGACTAATTGGCATAGTCTTTCTATCATAAGTCCCTTCTTCTCGATTGCTATCAGAGTAAGAAGGAGAAGGGCGTGGTGTCTCTGAATGGTCTTCGTATATCTCCAAATGCACAGATTGACCTGCTGTTTGAGCTAATGCTGCTAACACAGTACGAACCGCTTGGATATTACGTCCTCCACGACCATATACTCGTCCTTTTTCGAGTTCATCAAAAGCTAGACGAATCCAGGCTTTTGCTTGCCGAGGATTTACTTCACAGTCCACTCGTAAAGACTCTGGTGAATCTAGAAATGGCTCAATTAAAAATCTTACTATTTCCGCGTAATCAGGGTTAGCTGAGTGAGAATTATTCCTCAGACTCGGTAGCTGCTGTTTCAGTTGACTCACTGTCACTGGTTTGGCTGGCTTCGGTATTGGCAGTTTCTTCGCTTGGTTGATTATTGGCAATGGCTTCTGTTGATTCTGCATGGGAAACTGATACGTTCTCTTGGGTGTTAATTCCGGTTCTTGGTGATTCAAGGACATTAGCTTTTCTCAATATGTCACGCACTGTTTGTGTTGGTTGAGCGCCTTGTTCAAGACGTCTGGTAATTCCTGGTACATCTAGCCTAGTTTCATCTGTTCTGGGATTGTAAAAGCCGAGTTCTTCTAATGGACGGCCATCACGTCGGGAACTGCTGTTCATTGCTACTATCCGGTAGCTAGTCTCCCGTTTTTTTCCATATTTCTTTAATCGCAGTTTGATCATTTCGAGTGATTATACTCCTGTTTGGAATTGTAAGCTATTATGTTTCATGGTAACGAAGAAATTATTAGGCATCTTTTGTCAAATTTACAGTTTGCCACCATATATTTATATTTTAGGACTCTTAATACCTGCTACCGTATTCTTAAAGTTGCCCAAAGCCCTTTTTCTTTTTCTGTTTCTTTTTCTTTTTGCCACCACCCATACCGGGGTAGTTTGGCAATCCTGGAGGTGTTCTGCCTCCTAGCATTCCTGGCATCCCCATACCTGGCATTCCTGGCATCCCCATACCTGGCATTCCTCCTTGGCCCATTTGTTGCATGAGCGATCGCATTTTTTGGAAGTCACTCACCAGTTTACTAACATCTTTTTCAGCATAACCTGAACCACGAGCAATACGTTTTCGTCGAGAAGGAGACTTGGCTAAAAGTTCTGGGGTTTGGCGCTCTTGCTTTGTCATTGAATTAATCATTGACTCACAGCGTTTGAGTTGAGTTTCTCCCTGCTGTAACTGATCGTCACTCAATTTATTCATTCCAGGAATTAATTTCATAATTCCTCCCAGAGAACCCATGTTCTTCATCAGTCGCGTTTGCTTCAGGAAGTCAGTAAAGTCAAACTTAGCTGAGAGAATTTTCTCTTGCATTTTTTCTGCATCAGCTATGTCAAACTCTTCCTGAGCTTTTTCTACCAGGGTCAGTACATCTCCCATCCCCAGAATCCGAGAAGCCATCCTCTCTGGGTAGAAAGGTTGTAGGGCTTCTACTTTTTCTCCCACCCCCACAAATTTTATGGGCTGACCAGAAATTCTACGTACTGATAATGCTGCCCCACCTCTTGTATCCCCGTCCATTTTTGTGAGGATTGCCCCTGTAATCCCAATTTGATCGTTGAAGGTACGGGTTAATGTTGCCGCTTCTTGACCTGTCATTGCATCCACTACTAGCAATGTTTCTTGGGGCTTAACTGCTGCTTTAATTTTGGCGAGCTCCGCCATCATATCTTGGTCAATCTGTAGCCGACCTGCTGTATCTATAATTACAGTATCTATGCCCTCTGTCTTTGCTTTTTCAACACCTTTTTGAGCAATTTCTACAGGATCTATATCTATGCCTAATTCAAATACGGATACATCTATCTGCTTACCTAGAGTAACTAGCTGGTCTATAGCAGCAGGTCTATAGATATCAGTAGCTACTAGCAAGGTACTTCTGTCTTGCTTCCGTAGATGTAAGGCCAATTTAGCTGAGGCAGTGGTTTTACCTGTCCCTTGTAAACCTGCCATCAGAACAATAGTTGGTGCTTGTTCAGCTTTTGCTAGGGGAGCATTGGTTTCTCCCATGACGCGCACTAGCTCATCATGGACTATTTTGATGAACTGTTGATCTGGCCTTACTCCTGTTAATACATCTGCCCCTTTAGCCTTATTGCTAACCTCGGCTATAAAGTCTTTCACAACCTGTAAGTTAACATCTGCCTCTAATAGAGCACGACGGACTTCTCGTAGGGCTTCTTGAATATTGGAGTCTGTAATTTTATCTTGACCCCTTAGTTTTTTCCAGGCGACTTCTAAGCGGTCGGCAAGGGCTTCAAACATAAAGCAATTTCAGCTAGCTAGTAGTAGTTTTTTATTATATATCATCTGAAAGGTTTTTTCTTTTTTTTACCTAACTTTTTTTCCAACTGTGAAATTCAAAGCGTTCTGAATATAGACAGTTAGCTTCTGTTTAAATTTTATTTATTGCTTCTTTAAAGTAAAAAAAATTTTCGTTAAATCATTGCTTTTTCTCTTTTACAACAATGTAATCTTTTATTCCTAACCTAATTTCCTATTTCCATAATCGATAACTATTTTGGTTTTTTATTCAGCTCTTCATAGATATATAGAAAATTCAGTGCATATTTTTTTCATATCTGCAATGTTGGATATCTTTCAATATTTTTAGTACAAAATATTTCTCGGCATTTTTTGTAGCAAAACAAAAATTATATAATTTACTTCTTCAAAACAACATAAATCACGATTTTCTAACTTTAACTCTACTCAATATTCAAGCAAATCGTAAATATTAATCTATATCTTTATCTTTAATTATATTATATTTACCATAGTGTATATATTCTGTCAATAGTTTCCATTTTATGGGGTTTTACCCATAATATTATTAACCTATCAGTAAATATTTGTCCAGTATCAAGCTTACTTGTCCAGATATATAGCTTCGATCTTGGATTTTATGGCCTATTATTAAAAACTCGGCCTAGTTTAAGATCGTATATATAACCCATTTGAGAGTTATCTAATTGATATAGTTTAAACATGGGGAGATGGGGAGATAGGGATATGGGAGCATTTTTCTACCTGCTTGGTGCGCGTTCCCTTGCGCCGTGCGAAGGCGCGGGGTCGCATCTGCTTTTTCCCCTATTCTATTTCTGAATTTCCTGACTTCACCAGGACTGAGTTCTGAATTCTATGCCAAAAACACATACCGTGTGCAAAGAGACCAAATGGGTTCTCATAGATACATAAAATAAATATTCAAAACATCAGGTGTAAAACAGATGCATACTTCCAAACAAAAAATTACAGATAAACATAACAAATATTATACAAAAGCTTTACCAGGGAAAACTTCTTCCATCCCAAACCATCAAAACAGTGAGGATATCAATATAGAGCAACTATTGCAAGCTCTAGCATCTCAACTATCCAATCACCATAATCAAGTCGATCAACTAAAAATTTGGAGACAAATAATAGAGCGACTTGAAGATTTTCCACACCAAAGCAGAATATTAACAGCAATTGTAGAACCAAGTAACCTCAGCATTAAATATGCTAATCATGCTTTTTGCCAGCTAATGGGAATGAATCAGATCGATGAAATAGAATCAAAGCAAAACATTAAGCTGAATGAGTTGGTAAGTGATTGGGAGAAAACAGAACTAGAAAAAATTTACCGCCTGCAAATTTTGCACTGGATACTCAAAGAACTTTATCAAATAAATACAGCAAATCTACAATTTCAACATTATTCAATCATATCAACCATTAATTGCCCACAAAACTCAGAACCACAGTATATAGAATTCTGGTTTTGTTGCTCACAACAAAAAGTACAAAGAGTTGAGAAAACTGTAGACGATTTTACAGATATCAATTTCCAATCAATGTCAACATCTGAACAAATAGCTTGGTTGATACAACCGGGAAATCTAGAAATTTTAGCCCAACAGTTAAAATTGGAAAATTTCCAACTAGAGGGTTTGTTTTTACTCGAAGGATTGGATGTAACTGTTAAAGAACAAAAACGAAGACTAACTCAACTGTTAGTAGAACCAGAATCATTGATGCAGCAAGAAAAATTTCAGCAAATTGACAAACAAATGCGGTCGCTATTCCGGGCAGATGATATGATTCTACTGCGCAATGAAGGAGAAAAACAACTAAAATTATTTATCAGCAGTGAGTATTTAACCACAAGCAACTACCCTGGACTATATTCCACGCAGAGTCTACAGGATTCTCCAATCTTCAAAACTGTTAAAGATAATCAAATTCAGAATATTCCCGACCTGAAGATACATTGTCAAACTGAGTGTGAACAAAATCTATATCAAAAAGGAGTTCGCTCCTTGCTACTAATTCCTCTAGTAATTAAAGCTGCCTGTCCACAAGATAGTTCTGGACTTCAAGCAGTTTTGGGAATAGTAGGATTAACTAGCAAGCTCCCCAACAATTTTTATACCTCTGATTACAAACACGCTCAGGAACTTATTTCACCTTTAACCACTGCGGTTCGTCAAACAATTCAACAACGGTTCACAAATATTCGTAATATTCACCCGGCAGTTGAATGGCGATTTTTGCAAGAAGCAGAACGCCGTCGTTGGGGATTACCGCCAGAAATAATCGTTTTTGAAGATGTCTATCCTCTTTATGGTATCTGTGATATTCGTGGATCTTCCAGCGAACGCAATCGAGCAATTCAAACCGATCTGCTGACACAATTTTGCTTAGGATTGACAATTGTCGAAACTGTTTGTCAAATCAAAGATAGTGCTTTTTGTCAGCAACTACGGCAAGATCTGTTGGAATATATTAAGTCTCTAGAAGCAAAAGTATCAGTGGATAGTGAAATTACAGCGAGAGATTATCTACATTTACATTTAGAAATCTACTTTGATTATTTTGTGGAATGTGGAGATGCTGTTAAAACTGCTGTAGAAGCTTATCGAGCTGCTTGTAGCAATGAACATCATAGCGTATATCAAGCTCGCGATCGCTACGACCAGATGTTGCACAAAATTAACTACCATCTTCAAAATACTTGGGAAAAGTGGCAAAAGCAGATGCAGCAAATTATACCCCACCATTGTGATTTTGAGGCTACCGATGGCATAGACCACATGATGTATCTGGGGAAATCTATTAATCCTAAATTTAGTCAATTTCATCTCTGTAGTTTGCGTTATGAGCAACTACGAGCAATTTGTGATTGTGCTAGAACAATTTTGCGCCTGAAAGCTGAATCTGAGGAAGTTACTTTGGGAGTTGTGCATCTGATCTTAGTGCAGAATTCTACAATTGATATTTATCACAATGAAAGTACAGAAAGATTGTTTGATGTCAAAGGTAGTCGCGATATTCGTTATGAAATTGTTAAAAAGCGAATTGATAAAGGTGTGGATCAGGAAACAAAGGAGCGGATAACTCAGCCAGGGATGTTGACTGTGGTTTATTCTACTGATGAAGAGTGGCAAGAATATCAACAGTATTTCCGTTATCTAGTTCGTGAAGGTTGGGTGGAGGATAAATTTGAGAGTGGTTTGGTTGAACCTCTACAGGGAGTAAGTGGTTTACGGTTTGTTCGAGCAAAGGTACTGTTGCCTGAAGAAGCTACATCTACTAAGTAGGTCGATAAAGTTGGCGTTGTCAGAAAAGAAGATGATTGAGAGAATGATCAGCGTGTAAAGTTCAAGGAAAAATGCAATGGAATGTCCAGAATGCCACAGTTACCACATCCATAAAAATGGTCACGCGAAAAGGTAAACAAAATTATAGCAATGTGCGCTGGCATATTTACAAATTACAAGAACTGTCCAGTAGCTAAAAGTCTTATATTATAGGTTTTTTATTCCCCCTTCCGGAGCTGTTGCCTTCCGGAGCTGTTGCCTGCGCACAGCGCTATATGTCTGTGTCAAGTGTGGCCGTCAATTGATCCCAGAATATCAACCCATACGGATATAGTGATGATGCCAAACGCAACTGCTGGAAAATGTATGTTAATGGCATGGGTTTTCGTGCCATAGAGAGAATTACAGGAGTTTCACGCACAACGATTATGGATGGGGTTAAACTCGTGGGAACACTTCTACCAGATGCTTACGAGCGCAGAAACTATCCCAGAGGTAGGAGAATTGGAGCAACTGGAAACCTTTGTTGGAAAAAAAAATCAAATCTGGCAGAGGAGCTGCTGTTGGGTGAGGGATGGTAATCCAGTTTATAGCAAATTTATTCCAGCAGGAGATCAGATTGTGAGCAAGACTTACATGACTGGTGTAGAGGAAGAAAATACACCTTTACGTCATTACTGAGCTATGTTAGATGGCAAAACCTTGTGCTATTCCAAGTCTGTTGAAATGTTAAAGCACTCAATTCAACTACTGATTCATTACCTTAAGTTTAAAGAGGTCTCTGTTCCCACCCTGTCCCTATAATTTATCTTTTAATCTGACAACGCCATAAAGTTATTATTATGATAGCAGGAGTCGGGGGTTGGGGAAAATCAGGTAAGAAAGGTATTTCTACTGAACTCGTCAATCTGATAGTTTTATAGATTGTGTATTATCCAGACATGATATAATATCAAGTCCGGTTGAACAACCTCACTTCAATTTAGTAGTCAGTAGTTAGTGGGACTTAAACATTTTTAGGTCGAAAAATGGCGCTCGTGTCAGTCTAGATAAAGGAATTACGTCAATGGCCTAAAAATGCCTAAAACCCTTGGTAATTAAGAATTTATGCCTTTTTGATGTCAAAGCCTCTTTCTGTCTATATTTGAGCCTATTTTCGACTTCTATTTTGTGTAAGTCCCATTAGTAATCAGTACGCGGATGCCAAACCCTTAAATGTTAATTATTGCTAAAAATTTGCTTCTGCTCAAAGAGTTACCCTCTAAAAACTCCAAAATCGCACCTTGGAGTTGGTAGGACTCAATCACTTATCCCACATTTTACTGATGCACTACCGTAATTCTTAGCGATGATAGCGGGTGAGGATTCTCGTCCTGGTGGTATAGTTGCTGTTCGCGTTCCTTAGCACTCAGTTTGAGACTGTCTGGGAGCATAAATGTATCAAGAGCCTCGATCTTTACAGTCCGTGTTTCGATCTTCTCATTCCCCTTTTTAAAGTTCCAGCGGGCAGCTAGAACTCCTATACGCAGTCCTCCTGTCGCAATCCAGTTAGCATAACCCGGGTCCAATTCAGAAACAATAATTCGGACCTTACCATCGGTATCTGTCACAACGTCTTGATTATTGATTTGCACTGGAATTGAGGAATGCTCCAACCCTTGAAACCAAAAGTTGTGGGCAGCGACTGACCAGTAGGCCGCTTCTGTGGGAACAATCTCGATAAGAAGCACCTCGTCTTCGGAAAGGTTCCAGGAACCTATATAGTATTCATTTTCTTGTGAGGCACCAAGGTCAGCCTTGAGGTCATCCGGGAGAGGCTCAAGAGCATTAGGCATAGAAATCGCCAAACGACTCGTGTCAAGGTAGGCCAAGGCCAAGTTTTTAATGAACCCTGTGACATTGGATAGCTTTTCGGCAAGTGCTTCTGGCTTGTCATATTCCTTGGGAACTGTCAGAGGCCGATCAATTCGATCAATCCTCAAAGCATAAAGATTTCCTCGCGAATCATCAGGAATATATTGTCTCGCCATGAGATGGGTAATATCTGGTGTCAGCTCCATGTAATTCCCACTTCGACTGGGGCCACCGATAATCATTTCAAAGCTTCCATCAGGCTCGAGATCGAAGTCGAAAATACTTTGTGTCTTCACTGTTTTGTTGGGCAGTCCGGGTGTCCACCATCCCGACATGGTTTGAATCGTTGCAGTAGCCGGCAGTCCGCCCTGAGCTTTACCAATAATCCTGTAGACTCCGGATGGATCGATCTGGGTGGAATGGTAAGTCCCGTCTCGTTGGTCTCCACCATACCGAGCATAATTTGTGAAAGTGACAGTCCATTGTGGACGATCCGGATCGGCATTGAGCAAATGAATATCTAATCCAACATTAAGCAATGTCGCCAAGTAGCGATAACCATCCGAATGAATCTGCGGATCGTCTTGAGGTACGCCTTCCTGGCTCATTAGCCAAGGTCCTAGTTCTCCAATTTGTTTTGAGAAATCATCCCAAGCTGTAAATTTTTTCATGGTTATTTGGTATTGTCGGGGGTTGGTTTTCCGGTCGTGAATTAGATATAGGTATAGTAATGTTTCTCAAATGTTTACTGCGGAGCAATCCGAAAATGTTTCTCAAATATTTACTGCGGAGCAATCCGAACTGGTCCGAATATTCCCGTCAAATAGATGCCACCATCAGGAGTGGGCATTGCAAATGTGCCACCAGTATTAAATTTGACGCTCTGACCGAAAGAGATGTCAGCGACCTTTTCTCCAGTCTCCCAATCAAATCCAACCAATCCGTACACGCCCTCTCCTACGGTTGCAAGGTAAGCCGTGCCATCCTTGACAGAAACAGGCGAAAGCGTCCAAGTGAAAGTCTTTTCGTCATAGACCCAATCACTCTTGAATTCGTTTTTCTCCCAATCCCAACTGAACTTTTCAGCACCACGAGGAGCTGGACGTGTTAATCCCATGGTCACCTGAGTTGAGACTAGATCAAATTCTCCATCTAAGTAGACAGGTTCGGGAAACTCTGAAGCAAACATCATCATGCCATTTCCGAAGACGTGCGGCGACCATTCAATTGTTGTCGCAACCGGAAAAGAAAGCGGAATAGACGCAGCAGTTCTCTGAGTCTTCGCGCCTTCTACTTTTTTGGCATCCTCTGGTATTTCATCACGCCAGAAAGCCACTGCTTTTACCGGATCGCCTTGATCGGCGATTATTACAAGTTTGTCCTCTTCCTCTCCAAATCCCAGCAATGTTGGGGTCGTGCCGCTGCCATTTGAAAGAGACCCCTCTTTTTTCACCCAGTCATAGGGTTCTTTCCAAGCGCCATCTGCTTCCTCTAGGGATATATCGGTGCCAGTCCAAACGAGTTTTCTCATGTACTGGTCTGTGACGACGTAAATACCACCTTTCTCATCTACACTGACGCCGTTATCAACAATTTCACCAGGGATTGGGGCGATCTTGACATTAGACATATCGCGGTCTACAATCGCAATTGCTCCTGCCATGGCCACTACAATCTTTCCGTCATAGGTCATATTTACCCCAAGGAAACGGCTAATCTGCTCTTGCAAATCCTCAGGCGCATCCAGGCGAAGGTCTCTGGAGTTCACAATTTCGATTTCAGAAGCAGGATCATCAGGTGATATATCGCCGACTTTTATCAGTTCTGTTCCATACCCTGGGTAGTAAAAGCCATCCACATCCATCATCGTGTAGAGGCCGTTAGACCAATTTTCCGTTTTGATTCCAGTCTCTCGCACTACCGGTTGCAAACGAGCGAGTAAGGTTTCCTCATCTGTCTCTGCAGCATCAAGGTCATCAACCAGACTCGCTGTTTCTTCTTGTGACAGGTACTGTTGTTCAAAGCCGGGAATTTGAATTTCCGAGACGAGTTGAAGTCCGCCATTATCAAACAAATATTTGGCAACCCGTCCCAGTCCCGAAACAAAAATCACCTCGCTGCCATCGGGGTATTTTCGATATGCCAAACCGGTATTTCCAATACCACCGGGAGCAAAGGTGACATCCTCTGGTTCTACTTCGACCTCACCTTTCCAGGCAGGAAATTCGATTATGTCTGTTTGCGCAACATTGAAATGAATTATCGGGTAGAAACTCTCCTGGATCAGTCAGGGATTAACAGGGGGGAGGTCGGCACGGGCCGTTCCCGGAGCAAATATCACCAGCAATACTGTTATTGCAAGGATTGTCGCTTTAGTAAGAATTTTATGATACATTGAGTGATCCCTTGATAAAGTAGAACTAAATCATCGCAATACTATCGATAGTACAAAGTCTCAAAAGTTTTTCTGACGCATAGCTTCGCTTCAAAGTGAAAGTTTGTAGGGAAACTGGGCAATAGTAGCCTTATTTGTTTACTGATTTTATCATGTTTATAGAACCCATTTTAAGATATTCCAAGGAAATTAAGTTTTGAAACTTCTCAGTGGTTGGGGGTTGAAAACCTCTAAAATCTTACTTTTGACTTTAAATTTTCCCTATTTCCCTAATACATATTCATCGAAATAGCATTACTTATTAATTAAAATTTCAACAACTTTATTAAGTTCTACAGAATGAGAAGCCTTAAAAAGAACCCGATCGCCTGGTTGTAAAAACTCCTGCAAATGTGTTGCTAATTTCTGATGAACATCATTATAACTAATATTTTCTACCTCTATAAACTGCAAACCAGCAGCACCAATAGCCATTGCCTGTGCTTCTTCAAAATCAGCCAAAATAAATAAACCATTAATATTCAAATTTCGCACAACATTCCCAACCTGTTCATGGAAGAAAACTGATTTATCTCCCAATTCTTTCATAGTTCCCAACACAGCAATATGACGTTTTCCCGGAGTTTCAACTAACAAATTCAGAGCAGCTATCATCGACTCTAAACCAGCATTATAACTTTCATCTAAAATCACAATATCATTCTCTAAATCATATCTTTTTGCCCTGCCTCCTGGTAATTGAACCGATAAATTATTAGTCAAAGGTTCAAACAAAGTTTTTGTCGAAATATTTTTTCCATGTAGCACTTTCAACACTGCCAATGCTGCCAAATAATTAGAAGCATTATGACTACCAGGTAAAGGTAAAGGTAAATCTACACCCTCAACATTTATAGTTTGAGAACCAATTAATTTTCCCTGTAAATCTCCACCTTCTAAACCATAAGTAAAAGTTTCTCCAGACCAAAACTTAGCCGCAGTTTCTATCAACCGTTGATTATCATAATTCAGAATAGCAATACTATTATTAGACATTTCTCTTAATAATTCACACTTAGCTTCAGCGATCGCTTCAACAGAACCCAAACGACCAATATGAGCAGTACCAACATTAGTAATTAAGCCAATTGTCGGATTGGCAATATGTGTTAATTCTGCTATTTCCCCTGGTCCTCGCATTGCCATCTCTACCACAGCATAATTATCATCAGAGGAAAGTCTTAGTAGAGTTTTAGGCACACCTATTTCATTATTATAGTTAGCTTCAGTTTTCAGCACTTGACCCTGAATAGCCAAGACTTTAGCAATTAATTCCTTAGTAGTAGTTTTACCAACTGAACCTGTGACCGCGATTACAGGAATAGCAAACCTATCTCGCCACCAACGAGCAATTTTTTGGTAAGCTTCTAAAGTATTTTCTACTTGTAATATAGATACGCTATTTGACTCTTGTGTAACTCTATCCTTTAAGGTATATTCTTCCTCAACAATGATGCAAGAAGCCCCTTTTTCTATTGCCTGTTTCACAAATTTATGGCCATCAAACTTTTCACCTCGTAATGCCACAAATCCTTCACCAGATTGTAAGTTACGAGTGTCTGTATTTATGCCTGTAATTAATGTTTTTTCAGGAATCTGAAAATTTTTAAGTGTTGTAGCAGCCAAGATTTCAATTAATTGAGATAAGGTAATGTGACAGACCATAACGATTGGCAGTCCTACTCAAATATGTATAATACATATATTAGAGTATTTATTATTTTTGAAGTCAATTTATTTTTTTGGAGCTAACTGAGCAATCAGGAAAAAATAAAAAGTATAAATAATTCTCTAGGGGAAAAAAAAATTTTAAGTTTGGTAAATTTTGTCATAATTTAGAGCTGACACCAGACAAGATAACTAAAACTTTGCCGAGCAAGGATTAATAAAATTTAGACTATCTTATGTATATTACAATCAGTAACGAAAAATTTGTATGGAGTTGGAAGTAGATGCTACTAATAAATCAGTAAAATCAAAATTGACCGATGTAGGAGAGTTTTTAATCAAGCAAAATCTTTACTGAAACTTCACACAAATTCAGTAAGTTTTTAAGATAATGAAAGTTATGGGTTTTAGTCAACTGTAGGGTATCGATGTTAGGTATAGAATAATCTAAGGGTTTTAATACTGAGTTATAGATAAAAATTATACCTAGTATAGTAAAGTAAATATCAACCTAAAATTTGGAATTAAATATACAATTTTATACAAACTATAGACGCTAATTAATCGTCAAACTAGCCCTGGAAGATAAAAATCTTAAAGTAGGTAGGAAGTATATAAAATGAAAAATATTATGGACGAATATAACAAATACAAATCTCAAGATGAACAAGATATCTATAACCATTTTATCCAATTGATAGATCTAAAGTCTTCAAAAGAAGTAATTGAAAGATTTAGAATGTTATTTATTAATGGTTCGGGATATCCTGACAGAGAAATATCTCAAGCACTAGATAGAATTACAGCATTGCCAGAAATTGAAGAAGATTTTAATTTTATCTTAAATCGCTGCTGTCATATAGTTATCAATAGAAAACAACCATATAACTATAAAAAAGATGTTTTACTAGACTTAATGAAGCTTTTCGCTCGAGTTGAAAATCAACCAGCACGCCGCCACTACTACGGTTCTCATAATAGTAAGAAATTATTAGAACTGGTTCAAGCATTCACAAGAAGCGAGCAATATCTCTCCTTAAAACGCTTAACAGAATTAATTAACCAACAAACAGGAAGTTGCAGAAACACTAATAGTGCTCTAGCTCAACCTTTAAGAACTCTAATTCCACGCTATCCTTACATATACCAACATTGTTTAGTTACCCCAGATAGTAGTTATGAATACCAACAAGTTATCAGAAAAATTCAACGACACAAACAAAGAAAATTTGAAATAGACTTATCCAAATATGTAACTCATAAAATTAGACAGAGAGTAGTAACAACTGCCTCTGAAAGAGAAGCTGCACTTTCAAACTTGACAGCATTTCCTTGGGAAGGCACCAACAATATTCAAAATCCTACTCTTTTGAGCGAGCGGGAAGTATTATCAGCAATTAAAAAATTTGTAGGTAAAGTTGAAAATGGTAATAACTATCGAGATAATGCAAAAAGTTTCCTAACCCATGTCAGACAACCTCAATCCTATCGTTCTTTTAAAGAAAGTTTCTATGAATATTTAAGTACATCTTTTGATGTAGATTCCAAATCTATTAAGCATCAGTTTCAAGATAAACTATATAAGCAGCTAAAAAATACTATGTCTCACAGTAATGACAAACAGTTTAATGACTTTTTGCTGATGAGAACTTGTAATCAAATGTTAGGATATCTAGTTGTAGAAAGTACCCAAAAACCACAACACTTTCTATTTCTCAATCTAATGGGTAACCTGGGTCCGATCACAACAACTGGCCTTTTACTGAAAATAGTTTTGGTCTGCTATAGAGTCAAACCATACCTAGAAAAACGATTTTCTATACTATTTAACCATTACGAATCACATACTAGAGAAACAGTTATGTGGTTAGTTAAAGCTCTAGAAAATATGCAGGTTGCTTTAAGTACTAACTTTGGTAGGGTTGATTTATCTTTGATTCGTTAGAATATTTTAAATAAGCAATCAGCACTCAGCAGTAAATGTTTAGAAGGAGATTTTAACCCCTCCGCGCACCTTCCGGTTTATAGAAGAAACCGGGGACTTAAACAGAGCTACTAAAAGCTGTTAAAGCTTCCGAAATCTAGAATAAGCTAAGTTAACATTAGGAATAATATTGCAATGTTAAAATAAAGCTCAGAGTAAAGTTTTCAAGTATCATTTACATGATGGAATTATAGTTAATCTAAATATTTGAAGAAGGAGACAGGAGACAGGAGACAGGAGACAGGAGGAAAATTACATGGGGATTCGCTCCCCCAAGTAATGCGTGAACACCCCCGTTGACGGTGGGGTATTAAACCCACAAAGAAAATGATAAAATAAATAAAAAATACGGTAAACATTAAAAAGATTAAATATGTTGCCTAATTTAGCTATCGTATTATAAATAATAAATAATTAGATAACCTCTTAGCTTGTAGCTGTGGGTAGTTAAATACTAAGCATAGGTTAAGTAAAGACAAAAAGAAAAAGTAATGACCCAAGTGTTATATCAAATCCGTTTAATTGGACATAAAAAAAATCTTCAATCGTCATAACTACGCTCATCTTTGTAATTCTTTCTTCTCCTGACTCCTGACTCCTGACTTCCCCTCCTGGGAGGGGCGAGGGGTGGGTTGACTCCTCCTAACTTAACCATTCTATGGTTGTTTAACCGGATTTGATATTACTAGGTAAAAACGAAGGTATAGAGTTGGCCCTCCGGCGATTCAAGCGTCAAGTTTCTAGAGCAGGTATCCTTGCAGATGTGAAAAAACGTCGGTACTTTGAAACTTCTCAGGAAAAACGAAAGAAAAAGGTAGTAGCAGCACGACGTCAAAAACAATTTTATTAAAGCAAAAAATTTACAGTGGCAAATATTATAGAAGTGTTGAAATAAATTTTATAGAGCTTTAGCTAGTATTTTATGATATTAGTAATGTCTAATTTGAAGAAGGAAGAAGGAAGAAGGTCTAATTGCTTATGCATAGTCAACGACAGACCACGCGCGTGTATGATAACCCCAAACAATTTTCAGCACCTCCGTTGACGGTGTAGGGTTAATTTATTGTCACGCTTAGAAAAATTGTATCCTTTGAAATTTCCTAGATCTTGCTAGAACTAGTTAACCAAAAATATAGAGTTGTAAATATTCTCTGACGACAAAGAATTAGCCCTGTGGGTAGGGGACACTCCTCCTGCCTTTTGCCTTATTCAATAAAGTTGAAATCAACAACTAGAATAGGGAATTAATTATTAAATGAAAACTATCCAGAAATGAATGTATATCGAGAACTAGACAATACAATACTAAGTTTTGCAGATATTCAAGCAGAACTTAATATCCGCAATGCAAAAGATGCTTTAAAAGAAATCGTAGATAATATAGATTTAACTCCCGAAGAAAGAACCGGATTAGACTCAGAAATTTCTGGTTTAGAATCAATGTTAGAAAAACTGGAAAAAGCCTCTGTACATATTGCCGTATTCGGTATGGTAGGAAGAGGTAAATCTTCAGTTCTCAATGCTTTGTTAGGTGAAAAAGTATTTGAAACAGGCCCAATTCATGGTGTTACCAAAACTACAGAAATTAAGCAATGGCAATTAGGGAAAGATAACTTAGAAGAAACAGAACCCTCATCTGATACCTCTCTAGTTTCTTACAGAATATCCCAAATTGAACTGATCGATACTCCCGGTATTGATGAAGTAGATGGAGAAACTCGCGAACTGATGGCCCGACAGGTGGCAAAGCAGGCAGACTTACTCTTGTTTATTGTGGCAGGAGATATTACTCAAGTAGAATATGAAGCTCTTTCCCAATTACGAGACGCTGGTAAACCGATGTTGTTGGTATTTAATAAAATAGACCAGTATCCAGAAGCAGATAGACTAGCTATATACAATAAAATCCGAGATGAGCGAGTCCGTGAGCTACTATCTCCCAAGGAAATAGTCATGGCAGCAGCTTATCCACTTGTAGCTAAGGTATTGCGACAACCTGACAGTAATATTACAGTACAGATGGAGCGGGGGGAACCCCAGATAGAAGATTTAAAGCTAAAAATATTAGAAATTTTAGACCAAGAAGGTAAATCTCTGGTAGCTCTCAATAGTATGCTCTATGCTGATAATGTCAACGAGCAGTTGGTGCGTCGGAAAATAGAAATTCGCGAACAAAGTGCTAATCAAGTAATCTGGAAAGCAGTAATGGCCAAAGCCATGGCGATCGCTCTTAACCCTGTAACTGTGGTAGATATTCTGAGTGGAGCTGTGATTGATGTAGCTATGATATTGACTTTATCAAAGTTGTATGGTATAAGCATGAGCCAAAGCGGAGCAATAGATTTACTGCAAAAGATAGCTATTAGTATGGGTGGCATTACAGCTAGTGAATTAGTGGCAAATCTAGGACTAAGTTCTGTGAAAGGATTATTGGGTTTAGCTGCACCTGCTACTGGTGGGTTGTCTTTAGCGCCTTATTTATCTGTAGCGGTAACTCAAGCTGCAGTGGCAGGTTTATCATCTTATGGAATTGGACAAGTAAGCAAAACTTATCTTGCTAATGGTGCATCTTGGGGAGAAGAAGGTCCAAAAGCTGTAGTGAGTCATATTTTAGAATCTCTGGATGAAACTTCAATTATGGGTCGAATTAAGGAAGAGTTAATAGCTAAGTTAAACATCAAAAATTTCAGTAATCAGCAATAGCAAAATAGCAAAATCAGGAAAGTTTTACTAACGAAAAAATAGTATTGCAGAGTAATAGTAAAGTGTGAAAGAAGAATGTTACGAATAATTTGAATCATTGAAAGATTTTACACATCATGTTTCTTTCAGAGTGCGGGGCAAAATTACCTGATTAAATTACAGCAGTTTTCGAGTTGATAAGGTAAAAAGTTTTATTCTTTTAGGGAATAGGGAATAGGAAATAGGGAACAAGGAATGAATAAAAATTATAGATTAGTCTCAAACTTTACCTCACTATGAAGAAAACAGAAGATATTTTTATTTTAGCTGTGGAGGATATCCAAATATTAATTATTCCTGCTACAGAGGTAAAAATTCTGTGATCAAGGCTAATTTTCCAACAATGAGTAAATTGAATTCAGAAATTATGTTCTGGTTCACCTAGAGAATATGGAGACATTTTATGCTTTGTTAGATCCTCTCAAAGAAAAACTACAAAGAACTTTATCAGAAAAAAAAATAGATAATTTATCCGAAATTTTGGCAGACAAAAAGCACAATAGTTTAGTTATTGATGCATGGCAATAGTTTGAGATTTTGACTAGGTGGAGAGTAAGCATTCAGCTATTAGCAGTCAGCTATTCCTACGGAATGCTCTCGTAGTCAGCTTTTTAATGAATGAAGCAAGCATTTTGTTAACTTCTACTACATTTTTATACGAAGAATTGAAGTACAAGAACAACAAGCTTAAATTGTCCACTAAAGGTAATAAAGCTGATAGCTGATAGCTGACCGCTGAATGCTTACGGTGGAGAGAGGATGATTAAAATCTTTAAAATTTTTTCTACTCTCCCCAATACAATACTTTTGCAGTAGCTTTAACTACTTATTATTTCTTATTTTTGAACTGCTCTAACCATTCTTGAATTTTAGAAGAAGCAATATCTCGTCCTCCTAAACCAAAAGCTAAAGCAATAGCTACTGCCATTGCTCCCATGAAAAGTCCAAAAGCTAGATTCACAATACTAGGAGCAATTCCCATTTGTTGCAAAGCCATAGCTGAGACTAATACAATAATCCCAATTCGAGCTAGCTGGCCCAAAAGTCTAGCTTGAGAATTGCCAGAACTGGTGATTAAATTATAAGCAAGGTTAGCCAAGTATAGACCTATAGCCAATACTACTAAACCATAAAGAACCCGACCTGCAATATAAATTACAACATTGACAATTAAGGTCAGAGCTTCCAACTCCATAATCTGGGTAGCTGAAACTGTGGCAAAAAGGATAATACCCACAAAAGCTACAATACCAGCAATTTCTGAAGGAGTCCGTGCAGTAGGTTTAGCCCCAGGAGTACCAGGTTCACCCTGAATTACAGTAGCATTTGGATCAGAAGCTGGTTGTGTTGAACTTAAACCAAGCCAGTTGAAAAGGTTATTGAAACCAACGCTAGTCAGAAGATTAGTAACTAAATCACTAACAAATCTACCAACAAAATAAGCAACTACCAAAATCACAGCAGCAGCAAAGATTTTCGGTATAAACGTCAGAATATCATTGAGCATCGCCACTGCTGGAGTAGTAATGGCCAAAATATCCAGAGCGCTCAGAGCAGCGATCGCTACAGGAATCAATATCAGAACATAAACAACTGTGCCAATAATGGAAGAAAGATTTTGACCCCCAGTAGTTTGACTCATACCAAACCTACTACCTATTTGGTCTACACCTGTAGCAGCCAGAAGATTAGTAACAACTTTCTTAACCACAGTAGCAACTAACCAACCTACTCCAGCTAGAATAACAGCCTTGAGAATTCTGGGAAGAGACTGCAGGATTTGGTCAACAATGTTCTGAACAGGTTGTAGTGCAATCTGTAGTTGTAAAGCTTCCAGGATTACAGGCAAGAATAACAAGAAAATCAACCAATAGATAGCATTAGCAATAGTATCGCTAATTTGCACTTGATTTTCTGTTTGTCCATCACTAACTTGCTGGTTCAGACGGTCATCTAAACCAAATGTCCTCAGTCCTTTAGTAACTGCTAATTTAGCTATAGTTGCCACTAACCAGGCAATACCTAGCCAAATTAGGGCAGCTGCTACATTAGGTAAGAAGCTAGTTATTTCGGTCAGGAAAGCATTGAGAGGTTCAGAAACTGCGGTGAGGTTGAGCTTATCGAAGAAAGCTATCAGAACAAAGATCATGATGATCCAGAAAATCAAAGAGGAGATCCATTTCTCCACTGGTAAATTCTGAGCTTGTTCTTGACTACCCGTTACCCAACCAGCAATTTTGTTATCGATTTTGGTCTTCTTGAATAGTCCTCCAAGGAAGCTGGAGAGAATCCAAGCCACTATCCAGCCTACAACTAGAATTGCAATTGCTGTTACTATGTCCAAAATTGCAATTGCTGTAAAATTTTGGGACACTATATTTACAGGATTTGCTTCAGTTTGTGCCAAAATATTTGAGGCTAACATCAAATTAGCCTGAATTGGCTCACTGATTGATTGTGTAATAATTTGCCAAGTGCCATTCATGCTTTTTTTGGGTTAATGTGACCTTTAAATTAGCAACCTGATGAGATTACCAATATATGCCTTATAGCTTGAAGGTAACTATGTCATTTAGTCAAGTTTTTCAGCAATTTATTTTAATTCGTGCCAGTGCCACTATTGTAGAGGATTGTATTACTAATAACATTCTTATGCACAAGTGGTTAAATCCAATGTTACGTTGTGAACCTGTGGGCAAATGGGATACATTTGTGGGAAGTCGTAGTAGATTTATCATAAATATTCCCTTTTTATATCCATCTTTAGATAGTGTTGTGGTAGAACGAGAACCTGGTTTAATTGTCTGGGAGTTTAAGGGCTTTTTTCGAGGTCGAGATCGCTGGGAATGTCAACCAGAAGCTGAAGGTACTTGTTTATTAAATCGTTTTGAATTTGAGATACCGAATCCTGTAATTCAATTCGGTTTTAATAAGTTTGCTGCCTCATGGACAAAAGCAGATATGGAAGCTCAACTGCGACGTTTGAAGAGAGTAGCAGAAGAACAATACTATTATAAATGTTGAAAGAGGACTCCAGTTATAATCGCGAGATTTAACGGTGAGACGGGGCGTATAAACGGAGCGGGAAACCTAAATTGTTAACAGATAATTAACCTGAATCCTCAAAAAAAGTCTGATGATAACAGGGGATTAAAAGCTCTGTCAATCTTAGATAATACTTAACTAGGGCTTGCTGATTAAATCTAAAAGTATTTACAGATAAAGGTTTTAGCCTTTTTTGGGTCGAAAAAAGTACCTGGTTTTCAGCTCTTCACGCTCAAAAAGGAGCGTATTTTAGGCGCATAGTTGGGCAGAA
>NZ_RCBY01000146.1 GCF_003838195.1 Okeania hirsuta | reverse complement strand
GATTTTACCTTCATTATAGGCAATAATAAGACCATAATAAGACCTAAATGATTCAGCTACAGTTCTCAATGTTTGTTGTGCTGCTTGAGAATATAAAACTTTGTAATGATAGTTCCTTTTATAGACCTTTTCCAAGTCAAACTTGCCAATACCAATCCTGGCTTTAAAATATAATTGCCGACCATAGTATATGCCCATGTTAGTTAGTTTGTGAGACTGTTCGCACAAGAATGTTAAAATGGGAATTAATTCAGGATTTTTACCTACTAAAACTTGCTGACAACAGTACATTTGAAACGGGCAGACCGAACAGTTATTGTAGGTAATAATAACACAGGACAACTAAAGTTGTCTAGTCTAAGCGACTCGCTTGTTTTCATCCCCCGGTTAAAACACGGGGGCCTTCAACGTCGCTTTTCGGTAAAAGAAATTTTGTCAAAAGAACCTATTCCGCCCGTAAAGAGGACATTACTAATCGTTGCCAGAGGGGAAAAATCTAAATCGGTAAAGGTAAAATTCCTTGGGAAAAAACCTATGCCAATATTTCCGTTGATCAACTCAATGCTAAAACTACTAGCAGCAAAATCAATATTAATACTAGCTGCATTAATAGTCTCAAAGGTGAATATTTGGGTGCTTTCTACTCCAGGAACAATCACAGTGGGATTGTCGGTAAACGAACTAAAACCATCAGTTCTAACTATATTTACTTCAATTTGATCTCCAACTAAACTGACTGCCAAAGCAGAGTGACTGAAAGCAGTAAACCCAAGGACAGTAGCAAAACCAGCAATAGCGTATTTTAGTATCATTCTTGTTAAATCGGGAAAATTTATTTTTGTTACCTATAACTTTAACTTACCCCCCCCCGAAATTTTTGCAACTCCTTCTGGCTAAACTTTACAGAATCTTTAAAAATGAAGAAAGTATTTTTAGCATTTAAAATTACTACCATCAATTACTAAATAAGCCTTTGAGGTTATAAGTACAGTAATAGCAATTATGAAATTTTGATGAAGTTAAGATTTGGTGATTTATCCAGCAAACCAGGGAGTGATACAATAAAAGTTTAATTAATATCCTTAACTCTGAATAATCTTTAATTTGGTCTTGGTCAATGGTTGTTTTTCAAGGTTAAAATTAGGGGCATCATATGCAGTTTGATTGAATAGTTGTCATTGCAATCGATAAGGAAGCAATCTCTAATACATTAAGACTGCTTTCCTAACAAAATACTCGGCAAATCTTTCACATTGCTCCAGTCGCGATCGCTTCTACTTTGAAATAAAATGTACCCAGAAACTCCCATCTGGCATACAAACATTCCGAATGAATCGATAAGAATAATGTAAATAAGCACCACTTAGGTCAGTACGATATCCAGTAGAAAACCATTCTCCATAGGGGTCATGGATAAATAATCCTTCATTATCAAAACCAACACCGACAATCAGATGACCAAAAGAAGTAAAATAACTATGTATAGCCACAGGATTTCCTGCTATTAGGTAGTCTTGAACTTCTTCAATAGTGGCATTAGTTTTAAAAGTATCTTGACACCCATAATCTCTAACAATTTTAACTAAATGATGTGGATTATGACGACTGTAACCTTGACTTAAAGCATATTCATAAAGTTCATCTTCAAATTGACCATAATTAGACCTACGATTAGCCTGCAAAAACTCTAAACAGGAAGCGATTGAAGTAATATTACATAAACCTGTGGGATTATACCAATTGTCTAGTTTTGGTTTGTAGGGAACTTTAATTCTGATAGTATTTGGTTTGTGCTTAGGATGCACAATTTGATTATTTTCATAAATTTCGATGTGTTTTTCATGGATATACCAAATCCCTGAACTGTTGTGTTTATGGTTACGAAAGGCAATCCGGAAGTGGTTTCTCACTGTAGCGTAAGCTAAAAGTTCAAACTCTTGATTAGCAGGGATATGATGTTTTTCTGACTCAGTTAATTGAGAAGATTGAAGGGGTCTTGATTTCAGGATAGTGTCTTTTTTCGTTTTTAATATGATTAGAGATGCAGGAATATTTGCTTCTTTTGCATCGAACAATTTTTTGATAGTTTTCTCCCCTAAATATCCAGCTTCACCACTTTTTTGATCTACTTGAAATCGATGAAGTGCTGCTGTGGTTAATGGGCCAAATATGCCATCTATTGGAGGGTTAAGCATATTTAGGTCAATGAGTATGGCCTGAATCTCGCGGGTGAGGTGTTCATCATCGGCGAGGGTTTTTACGTCGTATTTAAGGTCTGTCCCCAGAAAGTCTTTAAGTTCCATGCTAGGTTAATGATAACTAGGAAATAGCTAATCAGCAGCATAGTACACTCTGGCTCTAGACTCAACTCGGAGATGGGACACTTGGGCTAAAAAGTCAGGAGTCAGGAGCGGGGGAGGCCAAACGAAAGTCGCTACTTCTACAGACTCCCGAAGTTGGAGAGCAAGGAATTTTTGGCCGAAATATCAAGATTGGGAGACACACCTTCATTAATGGATAATGGATAATGGATAATTAGGGTTTGCTGAAAAAGTCTTATGGGTAAGGGTAGGAGACAGGAGACAGGAGACAGGAGACAGGAGAAATGGGAATGAGCGAGGAAGTTAGGAGTAAGAATTGTCCCTGAATTTTTCTGCCCAACTATGCGCCTAAAATACGCTCCTTTTTGAGCGTTTTAGACTGAAACAGGCGCACTTTTTTTGTTCCCAAAAAGGCTAAAGTCTTTATATGTCAATGCTTTTATATTTAATCAGCAGAGCAATAATTATCATTTTCTTTGTGGGTTTAATACCCCACCGTCAACGGGGGTGTTCACGCATTACTTGGGGGAGCGTAGACGCGGAGCGGCCCTTCGTTGACTATCCCCATGTAATTTTCCTCCTGTCTCCTGTCTTCCCCTCCCCTCCTGGGAGGGGAAGACAGGAGACAGGAGGAAAATTACTTGGGGGAGCGTAGACGCGGAGCGGCCCTTCGTTGACTATCCCCATGTAATTTTCCTCCTGTCTCCTGTCTTCCCCTCCCCTCCTGGGAGGGGAAGACAGGAGACAGGAGGAAAATTACTTGGGGGAGCGTAGACGCGGAGCGGCCCTTCGTTGACTATCCCCATGTAATTTTCCTCCTGTCTCCTGTCTTCCCCTCCCCTCCTGGGAGGGGAAGACAGGAGACAGGAGGAAAATTACTTGGGGGAGCGTAGACGCGGAGCGGCCCTTCGTTGACTATCCCCATGTAATTTTCCTCCTGTCTCCTGTCTTCCCCTCCCCTCCTGGGAGGGGTTAGGGGTGGGTTGGGAGGGGTTGGGGGTGGGTTGTCTCCTGTCTCCTTCTTCAATCGGTAATATTTTTGGATGCACTTCCTCAATCAGAAATATTTGATTTTTTTATAGATACAGCAGTTTTCAACAGACACGAAGTACATATATTGATGAAAATAGGTAGTAGGGTCTCGAACAAGCAAAAAATATTTACCCCGTCGGTTGTACCACATTCATCCCGAATCTGCTACATACTCTTGAGATGACTAAGAATGAGCATGAATTAAAGCTCCTTCTGTAGGAGTAGAAAGTTGTAATTTGGGTTTTTTCTTGTCTATTTTTGCTGTTACCCATCCTTCAGAAACCATGACTTCTAAACATTGTAAGGCATGGTTAAAGGCAACTTGAGTGTGTTGAGGTGAATACTGAGAAGTTAAAGATTTTTTTAATAAGGCTGATATTTGTTGAATATCGGAAGTACGTTCTAATATTTTCACTAATGCAGCATAGAAACCTGTTAAGGGAAGTCTTTGTTCATCTTTAACATAGGATTTTATCTTCTCAATACGACCGTTATTATATACAGGTAAATCTTCTTGTTTTGCACCTTCAAGATTTAGTTTAAAGATGTTGTAACCGCTAATTTCCCAAGATGAATCTTTTTGGGCGAATCTTTGCATAATTTGTTTTGTACCAGTTAGATCGAGACCACCAACACCTGCTTGACCTAAAACATCATTGGTAAAACCGCCTTGAGATAACCAGCGAAAAGCTTGTTCTGGGGTTAATTTTAGTCCTGCATCTTTAGCAATATCTCGACAGTGTTTTTGTAAGTCACTAAACTGACCATTTGCAGCATACCAATAATCAGCAAAACGAATATGTTGTTTGATACGTCGCTTTTGGTTATCTTCATAGTGGTGTTTTAACCAGGTAGCGTCGTGTTTTTGTTGTTCTAGTTCTAAAATTGTATAAGCTGCTTCTTTAGCACTCACATGAGTTAAAGTCATACCCGCAGCTAAAATTGGGTCGGCAAAACCTGCTGACTCTCCTGCTAAAAACCAATTTTCTCCTACTAACTTTTCTGAGAGAAAAGACCAATCTTTTGTTGTTTCAATCTTACCTCTGCTGGTAGCATTAGCAATTAATTCACTAATACGAGGTTCACTTTTGAGTGCTTCTTGATAAATATCTTCTGGTGGTTTTTTGAGTTTTTTGTAATGTTCAGCCGGACAAATAAAACCAATACTTGTACGAGTTGGACCTAGAGGAATAAACCAAATCCAACCATGAGCTAAACTCATTACCTGGACTCTTGTACCGCCCACGCCAATTTCATCAGCCCATTCTGCATTTGTCCAGTAGTCCCAAATAGCTATATTTTGTAATCTCGTGGGAATTGTTGTTTCTACTCCTAATACCCTTCTTAAAACACCAATATGTCCTGAAGCGTCAATATAATAACGGGCATTAATTTGCTCTCCATTACTTAAATGCAAATTTTTAACTTGGTCTGTTTCTATATCTACATCTACTTTGGTAACTGCTGTTTCTTGTCTAACTTCACAACCTAATTCTTGAGCATGGTCTAATAGAATAGTGTCATATACGGAGCGATCTACTTGAAAAGCTGTTTGTTGGCGTTGTCCTTTATATTGGGCAGGGCGGGGTTCATTTTGAAATTCTGTTGCTGCGAGAAAATCAAAATCCCACAGTTGAGAAGTTTTTCCCCAACGATAAGTAGCTCCAATTTTAATGGGAAAGTTAGCTGCTTCTACTTTATCCCAACAACCCATTTCTTCCAGAATAGCGCTAATTTGAGGCAGTTGGCTTTCTCCTACATGGTCGCGAGGAAATTTGGCTTTTTCTAAAATTAATACTTGTAAGTTAGGGTTATACTTTTTCAGTAATGTGCCAGTGGTACTACCTGCGGGTCCACCACCTATAATTGCCACATCGTAATTTTTATTGGACATGATTGTTATGCTTGTAATTCATACTGATGTATAGAGATAAGTAAATTATCTCCATACATAACATATTCCGCGTACATTTGTAGATTTTACCCTGACAAAGAAGTATTTGATGATATAATTGAACTAGGTTTTATATGATGACGTAGGTTCGCAAGAAATTAGACCTGTGAACCTATACTTTTTCTTTTTGCTTACGTTTCAGGGAAGTGGCACCTAAAACACCTATTCCGAATAAACCTAATAAGGAAGCAGGTTCGGGAGTTGAAACTGGATCGCCCTCAATATTGAGATCCCAGCTACCTAAGGAACCATCATCGAATGCAGGTAAGGCATCCAATAATTCAAGAGTCCAAGTTCCTTTTGCATTAAGACCACCAAAAATATCTATAAAGCTATCTTCAGGAGCATAAGTACCTTCAGGTAAAGGATTGATTCTTGGAAGGGCAATACCTCCATCAGCAAATGTATAATCGCCATTAAAATCAAAATTACCACTATCAACCCCACCCAAAGGATTACTCATTACAGTTGATATAACTGAACCAAAGCCATCATCAAAACTTAAAGTGGCAACTACATCACCTGCCCAAGTATGCTGAAAATTATTTAGGTCTAAAGATAGATCATCAATGGCGATATCGTCTGTTACGGTAATAGAACTTGTAAAAGTTGGTGGAAAAGCACCTCCAGAACCAGTATAGGAAAAACTAGCAGCATTAGCACCAGAAACAGCAGTTAAAGTAGCGATTGCAGAGCCAGCAGCAGCGATTGAAAGCTTTTTCAACATGATTGAATCTCCTTAGTAAAATTTATTTTTTTTGCCTACAAATCTAATCTACCCCCCCCCCCGAAATTTCTGCAACCCCCTTATGCTCTACTTTACCGAATCTTTAAAAATGTCTACAGTGTTTTTCGTAGTGAAAATCAACCAAATATATTAGGAGTAGAGATTCTAATGTATTGCTATGGAATAGGTAATTATTAAGTTTTTATGAAGTGACATAACTCTTTCCGGATATTAAGGTGTGATCTTTGTATGATTACGTCTTCAAGTTAGTCCTATAGATGTAGTGGCGACTTCCAAAAGTCATGTTAGTAACGGATGTAACTGATGGCTTAATTGCCGGGAATTTTGACTCCTCGGTGCATTATATGATGTCCGGATCATGAGCAATCAAAAAGTTTTTGTTTGTAGTAGAGCTTTAATTAAACTATTCAACCGGACATGATATTACGCCAGAAATTTTCAATAGAGTGATTCACCACAAATAGAAAATATTGCAGGGCATAAATAAATTCGAGAGACACACCTAACACTTTCAGGTGAATCTCTCTAAAATCAAATATTTGTAGGTATCATTAACAGGACTTACCCATGAGGTAGGAAAAACTAGGATTTGAGATTGCTTTCCGTTCCGGACTGCTACGCAAACCCTGTCGGTCGCAATGACGAAAATACGTTGTAGTGTGTAAGTCCTGATTAAATTAGGTTTTATAGAGTGAGAAGTTGCACCTGAAGCACTTAGGTTTATGCTTCGCGTTTGCGAGTTAATGCACCTAATGAACCAACGGTTAATAATCCTAAAATTGTACCCGGTTCAGGGACAGTTTCAGGGATAGTTGTAGAAAGAGAGGTAAAGGTAAGGGTCGAACCATCTAAATCTACAACTCCAAAAAACAGATTAAGATTAGGAGTACCTACTGAGGTTAAACCAGCAAATCCAATAAACTCTGACCCAGTTTCTGTAATAACAGGAAGAAGCTGAAGAAATAACCCTTCAGTCCCATTGGTAGAGAAAAAGGCTAAGGCATTAATTTCCCCCCCAACAACAGCAAAAATATTTGCATCAGGTTGGTTTATATCTGTAAAAATATTTAGGGGAAGATTATATCCTAAGTCAGGACTAGAGGTAACTATAACTGAAGTAGCTAAAAAACGATCATCGCGAACAGGTGATTCAATTAATTCAATAGTACCTTCAACAGTACCATTGACTATACCATTTTCATTACTGAAAGAAAACCCAAAAGTAGCAGCACTAGCTGCAGAAACAGCAGTAAAAGTAGTGATAGCAGCGCCAACAGCAGCGATTTAAAAATGTTTAAACATAATTAATTCCCTTGTAAAACTTATTTTTATTGACTTAAAGGTTAGTCTACCCCCCCCATGAAATTTCCGCAACTCCTTGTGACTATACTTTACAAAATCTTCAAAAATGACGATGGTATTTTTAGTGGTTAAAATCAGTGGAATTAATTATGAGATAGGGGTTTGAAGTGTCTAGCTATGCCAAGACAAGAGGGATTATGAAGTTTTGATGAAGCTAGATTGGATAGTGTATCCGGGAAGTTTTGGAGTCCTAAGATAAAAGTCTGATTAAAAATCTGAGATTCTTGCTGATATCAGGCAACTAGACCTTCATGCACGGGATCAAGATGCTCCCACTGACCAACAATTGAATCTTAACAGACGACTACTTTTGATTGCTTGGTGCGTTACGGCAGAAATTTTCCAGAGAGTGATTCAACACAAATATGATTACTGCCAATTTTGATTGCTTGGTGCGTTATATCATGTCCGGTTGAACAGTGATAAATAAATAACTACGGAGTCCTCAGGAGTCAACCCACCCCTCGCCCCTCCCCCGATCGTGGAGGGGAAGTCAGGAGTCAGGAGGGAAGAAAGAAGAAGGAAGAAGAAGAACTGGAGTTGAAGGAGAGAGTTTTCTGATCACTAATTATCCGGATATGATATTACGGCAGAAATTTTCCAGAGAGTGATTCACCACAAATATGATTACTGCCATTTTTGATTGCTCGGTGCGTTACGGCAGAAATTTTCCAGAGAGTGATTCACCACAAATATGATTACTGCCAATTTTGATTGCTTGGTGCGTTACGGCAGAAATTTTCCAGAGAGTGATTCACCACAAATATGATTACTGCCAATTTTGATTGCTTGGTGCGTTACGGCAGAAATTTTCCAGAGAGTAATTCACCACAAATATGATTACTGCCTAACGCACCCTACCTAACTACCTAACTTTTTACACTTACTTAGGTCGAAACGCTATTACTCCATAAGCATCAACAGACAAATATTTTGATGCCGCCTGTTGAATATCAGACGAGTCGAGTGCCTGAATATGTTGAGGATAACTGAGCGCAGGTGCTAACTCTCCCACTATTGAGTGATAGTAACCATATAAATTAGCTCGATCGCTCGGTGTCTCATTGGCAAAAACAAACCTATTGGCAACCAATGTCCGAATACGTTGAATTTCTGTTTCTGTCACCGACTCTTGTTGAATAGTATGTATGTGGTGAGCGATCGCTACTTCTACTTCAGCTAAATTTTCTTCTGGCAACCTAGCAGATATATAGAAAACACCTTGATGACGATGACTCATATTACTCACACCAATAGAATAAACCAAACCTCGCTCTTCCCGTAAGTCACGCACCAGGCGAGATGTTTTCCCTCGACTCAAAATAGTTGCCAACACATCCAAGGTATAAGTTTCATGTAATTGAGTTAACCCAGGTACTCGCCAAAGCATCATTAACCTTGCTTGTTGAAGAGCTTCATCAACTACTTCATGGCGAACTATTTTTGTAAAAGGTTGCTCTGGGGTTAAATTATTTGTGGGTGGTAGTGGAGGTATTTCTGGAATATTTTTGCTGTTTTGTGCTTCGGTAAATGAACTGGCGACTATATCAATTAATTCTTCTACTGGTAAATTTCCGACTACAGTGGCAGTCATAGAACCAGGTTGATACCAAGTCTGATGAAAGTCGCGCATTTGTTGGGGTTGCAGTTGAGAAACAACTTCAGCAGGACCTAATACCGGACGACGATAAGGTAATTTTTCAAAGGCGGTTTCAATCGCTTTTCGGTAACAACGACGGTTAAGGTTATCATCTGAGCGCCGAATTTCTTCTAGTACAACAGACCGCTCTCTTTCAAAAGGGTCATCTGCAATGCTGGCATTTAGGAGTACTTCCCACTGCAAAGGTGCTAATTTGGCAAAGTCTTTAGGAGCAGTGGTAATGTAAAAATGGGTGTAGTCTTGACTAGTGGCGGCATTCATTACGGCACCTTGTTGTTCTACTAAGCGTTCAAATTCACCACCAGCGAGTTTGGGAGTGCCTTTGAAAATTATATGCTCAAGAAAATGGGCCATACCATTGATTGGTTCGGATTCAACTGCAGAACCAACGTTTAGCCAAATATTGAGATTAACTGCTTCAACTGGTAGGTATTCGGCAATGATAGTAAGTCCATTTGGTAGTTGGTGGATAGTAGGGGCGTTGAGAGATTCGAGGGTTGGTTGGACTAGGGTTGAGGTCATTCTTGATTTTTTCTGTGGTTTACCTTTCTCAATATAGTGACATCTCCTCCAAAAGAGGGAACACCGGATCTGGGAACAGGGAACAGGGAACGGGGAGAAATAATTCAGGATTTACGCATGAACGCTATTGGTAGGGTGTGTTAGCGGTAGCGTAACCCACAAAGAACTATATCTATGGTCAGTGCGTAAGTCCTATAGCAGAGGGAAGAAGGAAGAAAGAAGAGGGAAGAGGGAAGACAGAAGAAGTAATATCATGTTCCCCCTCCGGGGGAGCTACGCTAACGGTTGAATACTTAGGGTTTGCTGAAAAAGTCTTATGGGTGAGGGTAGGAGACAGCTATACTGGAGACAACCCACCCCTCGCCCCTCCCCCTCCCAGGAGGGGAAGACAGGAGAAATGGATCGGGAGCGAGGAGGTAGGAGCTAAGTTTTGTCAATTTGGGATTTTTCTGCCCCACTATGAGCCTAAAATACTAACTTTTTGAGTGTTTTAGACTGAAACAGGCGCACTGCAATTCGACCCTAAAAAGGCTACAACCTTTATCTGTAAATGCTTTGATATTTAATCAGCAAGCCCTACTTATAAATAACTGTTGTGAGTCCTCAGGAGTCAGTCCTCAGGAGTCAGGAGAGAAGAAAGGAGGAATGCTTATGAAATATTGCACAATAGTATTGATAATTTCAGTATTTCTTTGGTACTGTCGGTACTGTCAGTCCTTAAATTTTACAGGGCTTACGCAAAGGCACTACATATAGTAGATAAAAACTATAGCACTATGGTATATATAGTGTTTTTCCATTAAAATGCGTAATCCTGTTTTATTTATAACTGACCCGTCCGAACATGATATAAGAGGGAAGGGAAGAGGGAAGAGAGAAGAAGGAAGAGGGAAGAGGGAAAAATATTGCTTTGTCTGAGTTTTCAGCTTTTGCTCTGTCGGTCTCCTTTCCTTCGACTGCTTTGAAGAAGGCAGCTATGCTGAAGGTCTAATTGCTTATGGATAGTCAACAACCGGCCACTCCATGTCTACAAACCCCAGACAATTTTCACCACCCCCGTTGATGGCAGGGCTAATTCTTTGTCGTCAGAGAATATTAAAGCAGTTTTGGAGTTGATGAGGTACAAAATTTTAGGACTTTAGGGAGTAGGGAGTAGGGAAAAAAAGATAAATCTTTGAAGCTATACCTCATTATCCTAAAAAGTGCTGTAATATGAAATACATTTAATTGTGCAAATATACAAATTTCCCCACAGTCCCCACACTCCCCATCTCCCTATCAATTTTTCTAAGCGTGACAATAAATTGACCCTGCCCGTTGACAAGGGCAGGGCTAATTCATTGTGCTCAGAGAATATTTATATGGATATGAAATACATTTAATTGTGCAAATATAGCAATGAGCGCTCAGGTATTTACAATGTCCAGCTCAAAGTGCACTCTAGAAAAGGTGTACAAAAAATAATGTGTAAATATGCCAGCGCACATTGCTATATAAGAATCTCCCCATCTCCCCATCTCCCCAAATTCCCCTCCAGGGAGGGGTTAGGGGTGGGTCCCCACACTCCCCATCTCCCTATCAATTTTTCTAAGCGTGACAATAAAGTTTGTCAATAAATTGACCCTGCCTTGACAAGGGGGGAGACCGGAAGTCCCCCTTTTTAACGCGGATCTAGGGGGATCGTTGATGTACCTCATAGGGGTGAAAAGCGCTATATAGCGTTTCTCAGTAAGCATGAGGTACACTCTTGTCTTTACTTCACTATTGCCTGTTGCCTGTTGCCTATTGCCTATTGCCTATTGCCTGTTGACTGTTGCCTGTTGCCTGTTGCCTGTTGCCTAGAGTTTTGTACCTCACCAGCATGGTGATTGCTATATTACAACCAAATATTAGGAAATATTGATTTTCCTATCTCTCTGAACGACTTATTTATCGTCCTGGCAAATTGAATATGCTCTTCATCTTTTTCCACGGGAATAATATTAGCTTTCTGTCCTAATTTAAACTTATCTACTACTAAGTTAGCTGCTTCTAAACCTGTTACATAAGCTTTTTCCTGAGACCATGAACCGTGACGGTTAGCAATCCAATCTCCACTCATAAATATATTGTCAAAACTTGTTTTAGCAGGAAGTAAATATTGATAACTTCCAGGAAAGAAGTGAGTGACTGCTTCTCTAACTCTAACCACACTTTGGTCGATAATTTCTGCCTCTATAAATTCTGGAATACAAGTTGCTAAATATGTCTGTACCATTTTAATAATTTCCCCATCGCTCAAAGGTAAAAATTGATTAGCATGATAAAAATCTACCTCTACAACTGTTCCTGGTTCATGGCGAAATTCGTCGTGTAAAGCATTCAAATCAAAAAACGTCCAACCTGTAGTTGTATCAAATCCAAAGCAAGCATTAGAAGCACGAGGAATTGAAATTTTTCGGTCGAACCATAATCTGGTTCCCAATACATCAACTCCACCTAAATTATTAATATTCCTAAATTCTTGACGACTTTGCAGAGCTTCACTACCTGCCATAATCTTTTTCATCCCACTAATACCAACAGCAAAAATAACCGCATCTGCTTCAAATATTTGGTCTTCACAAACAACCTTTGTTGCTTTGCCATTATCATCAACAATTAAGTCAGTAACTCGCCGTTTTGTCAGAACTTTTCCACCTAGATTTTCGATATTTTCTACCCAAGGTTTAAATATCATTTCTCCTACAGTACCCCGACACCAAACAACATCAAAATCTGGTTGGTGAGCTAGGATAAAATAATATAACATTCCCAATGCAGCAGCAGCCGAACATTGTTCTCCTGGAGCAAATAAACCAACTAATAACATGGCATTAAAAGCATCATCATATAATCTTTTTGTCACGCCATATTGTTTGAATAATTCTCTCGCTGTTACTGCGTCGTATCTTCGCCAAGCTTCATCCGAATTATCAAAATCTATCACAGAATAAAGCAGTGGCAGAGCAGAAAGGCGATCGCTCAAAGGTAATCGTTTAAATTGAGTATAAATAAAAGTACCAAGAGGTGTTGGAAAAGGTGGTAAGTCTTGAAAAATAGGTGATTCTACCTCTAACCCAGCAGGAGAATATTGAGCTGAACGAGTCCAGGGAGTGAATGGATCGAGGTTTAGCTTCTTGACAAGAGAAAATATGTTATGGTAAGGATACCAAAAACCATGTATGCCCACTTCTACAGAACGGCCTCCGGGAGTTTTCCAACCAGCGACTAAACCACCGGGATAAGGGCCAGCTTCTAGGAGTGTAACGTCATAGCCATTTTTGGCTAGGTGGTGAGTGGCTCCTAAACCAGCCCAACCAGCACCAACTACTACTATTTTTGGAGTTTTAGTTCCTATTGTCATGCTACTTTTTTTAAGTCAAAAATTCAGTAATTTTTGTGGATTTTCTAGAGCCAATTTTCAGGCTAGTTTCCCAATTTTCTTCTAATTTGCTTAATTTTCTAGTAGTTGTCAAGGCTGTGCATATTTTGTGTTATAATTAAATAGTATTTACTTAGAAGTTGAATAACAAAGTTGATTACTTTAACTTACCAGTACAAGCTGAAACCAACTCAGCATCAAGAGGCAGAAATTAATCACATTCTTGATGTCTGTAAAAGTGTATATAACTATGCCTTAAGAAAACGAAAAGACTGGTTAAATTCGAGAAAATCATCAATTAGTAGTTGTTCAATTATTTCTGAGTATATTATTCCTGCTGATGCCCCTTATCCTAATTACAATCATCAAGCAAAAAACTTAACAATAGCTAAGAAAACTAATCCTAGATTAAAATCAGCAAATGCTCAGGTTTTACAACAAACTTTAAAACAATTAGACAGGGCATTTTCTGAGATGAAAAGTTTAGGCAAAGGCTTTCCAAGATTTAAGAAAAGGATGAGAAGCTTTGTCTTTCCTGCCATGCTGAAAAATTGTCTGGGTTGCGGTAGATTCAAGTTACCTCAATTGGGTTGGATTAAATTAAAGCAGAGTAGGCCATACCCGGAAGAAATGGTGGTTAAACAAGCCAGGATAGTCAAAAAAGCTAGTGGTTATTATCTGATGATTACCTTTACTTCATCAGAATCAGTCCCAGATAATCCAGTAGGTGAAAGGTCATTAGGCATTGATGCAGGAATAGAATCTTTTGTAGCTACTTCCACTGGAAATTTAATCAAATATCCTAAATTTTTATTGAGTTCACTGCGCGAGCTGAAATTGCTGCAAAGAAGACTTAAGAAGAAAATAAGAGGTTCAAATAACTGGTTAAAACTCCAGAATAAAATAGCTAGACTACATGAAAAAATAGCTAATACTAGACGTGATTGGCATTTCAAACTAGCTCATCAACTTTGCGATTTTACAGACAATATTTTTGTTGAAGATATGAATTTTAAATCTTGGTCTCAAGGTATTGTTAGAAAACAATCCTTGGATTCTGGAATTGGTCAGTTTATCAACGAAATATTGCCTTATGTTTGCTGGAAACGAGGTAAGTACTATTACAAAGTTGACAAGAATTATACCTCTCAAGAATGTCCGTTATGTGGGCATATACAGAAAAAGAAACTGTCTGATAGAAAACATAATAGTAGCAGTTGTGGTTATCAAGTGAATCGGGATGTAGCTGCTGCAAAAGTAATTAGAAAAAGAGGATTAATAGCGGTAGGGCATACCGTTAACAAAAAAGCTTGTGGAGACGGTCTGGCGGGGGTGCAACTCAGCTTGTTTGATTTGTTACCTAGTTAAGAGTCTGAAACAAGAATCTCCCATTATAATCTTTGATTTAACGGTGAGAGTGTCAATATTTACTCGTTAATTAAAAAAACAGAATAGGCAATATCACAAAACCTGTATAAAGTCAAGAAAATAAACATTAGTGTCATACTCAACCCAGAACAGCCGAGAGCTGGATCTGAAGACCTTATTTCCATTTGAACTAGACAACTTCCAGAAAGAGGCGATCGTCGCCGTAAACGCTGGAAAATCCGTAGTTGTTTGTACCCCTACCGGCTCAGGCAAAACTCTAATTGGAGAATACGCCATCTACCGTGCCCTAAGTCGCGGACGACGAGTATTCTATACCACACCCCTCAAAGCTCTGTCAAACCAAAAATTGCGGGACTTCCGGGACAAATTTGGAGCAGACAAAGTAGGGTTAGTCACCGGAGATACCTCCGTTAACAGGGAAGCATCAGTCCTAGTAATGACTACAGAAGTCTTCCGCAATATGCTCTATGGCACCCCCATAGGAGAAATAGGCACATCTCTAGAAAAAGTAGAAGCCGTAGTCTTGGACGAATGCCACTACATGAACGATCGCCAACGAGGCACAGTATGGGAAGAATTAATAATTTATTGTCCATCAGAAATTCAACTATTAGCTCTCTCCGCTACAGTAGCCAACAGCGACCAGCTTACAGATTGGATCAATAAAGTACATGGGCCAACTGAACTGATTTACTCTGATTTTCGGCCAGTACCTCTCCAATTTAATTTTTCTAACAGCAAAGGTCTATTTCCTCTACTGAGCAATAACCAAAAAAGAGTAAATCCCTTGCTCAAGCCTAAAAATCGACATAATATAGGTAGAGATAGAAGAGAAAAACAATTAGAACCAATATTGCCAGCAGTTTTATCTCAACTCAAAGAGCGGGATATGTTACCAGCTATCTACTTCATATTTAGCCGTCGAGGTTGCGATCGCGCAGTGGCAGAAATAGCACAAGTCAGTAATCTTACTTTGCTGGACGAAACAGAAACTATTCAACTGCAAAATTTAATTCAAAAATTCCTCAATAGTAACCCAGACCTAACTCACTCTAAAAGACTCGAACCTCTAAGTAGAGGTATAGCATCCCACCATGCTGGAATGTTACCAGTGTGGAAAGGATTAGTCGAGGAATTATTTCAGCTAGGTTTAATCAAAGTAGTATTTGCCACTGAAACCTTAGCTGCTGGAATTAATATGCCAGCTCGTACTACTGTAATCTCTAGCCTCTCCAAACGTACGGATGAAGGTCACAGACTGCTAAAACCATCAGAATTTCTGCAAATGGCAGGTAGAGCTGGACGACGGGGGATGGATGTTCAAGGTTACGTTTTAACTGTCCAGACTAGGTTTGAGGGTGCGAAGGAGGCATCTTATTTAGCAACTTCAGGAGCTGACCCCCTAGTTAGTCAGTTTACTCCTAGTTATGGCATGGTGCTGAATTTGCTGCAAACTCATACTTTGGAGGAGGCAAAGGAGTTAGTCGAACGTAGTTTTGGTCAATATTTATCTAGTCTTTCCCTGGAAGCAGAACGCATAGAGATTGAGCAAAAGCAGGCAGAGTTAACTTCTTTGCAAAATAAATTAGGGATTTATGAACAGAATGATTTGGTAAATTTAGAGCAGTTGCTGAGAGATTATGAGAAGATACGAGAAAGAGTAAAAGAAGAAAAACGACTGCTGAAAATTTTGCAAAGGCAAGCGGATGAAAATCGCATTAAGGAGATGTCTTTGTCTTTGTCTTTTGCTCTATCGGGAACTATTATGAGTTTAAAAGGAAAGCACGTTCCTACTGCGAAGAGGTCTGACGCTAAACCTATTGCCGCTGCTTTAGTAGCTAAAATTCCTGGTTCTGGTCAGTCTTCTTACTATGTGTGCTTGGGTAAGGATAATCGATGGTATGTTGTAGCAGCAATGGATGTTGTCGGTTTACACCCAGATGTACCCCGCTTAGTGGCAGTAGAACAAATTGAGTTGCCTTCTGAGATAGATTTTAGGTTGGGGCAATGTCGCAAAGGAGATGAAATTTATCTGAGTTTATCTGAACAAATTCCAGAGGTACCTCCACCAATAGATGCTCCAGAAGTTTTGGTACAAATGCAGAAAGTAGCAACCGTGGAAGTAAAGATTCAGGAACATCCGCTGAAGGAATGGGGAAGTCCTCGTATTTTGTTGAAGGGTTGGCGACGAATGGGAATATTGGAGATGGAAATAGGCGATCGCCAAACTGAGTTAGAAGATAAATTGGCACGCCACTGGCAGGAGTTTCTCAATCTCATTGAAATTTTGCAGTATTTTGGTTGTCTGCATGAGGTAGTGCCTACGGAAATTGGTCAAGCTTGTGCAGCGATCCGAGGTGACAATGAATTGTGGCTTGGTTTGGCGTTGATGTCTGGTGTTCTTGACTCACTAGACCCTCATCATTTGGCTGCTGCTTGTGCTGCTCTGGTGACTGAGATTAGCAGACCTGATAGTTGGTCGCGTTATGATTTGTCTATGGAGGTAGAGGATGCTTTAGGTGGTTTGCGTAGTTTACGACATCAGTTATTTCAGGTGCAGCGTCGGTATCGGGTAAGTTTACCTGTTTGGTTAGAGAGGGATTTGATTAGTTTGGTTGAACAGTGGGCACTGGAGGTGGAATGGCAGGTGTTGGTGGAAAATACGAGTCTGGATGAGGGTGATGTTGTCCGGATTTTACGTCGGACTCTGGATTTTCTTTCTCAGATTCCTCATGTGCCTCATTTATCTGATGTTTTGCGACGGAATGCTTATCGGGCGATGCAGTTGATAGACCGTTTTCCTGTTAATGAGGAAGTTAAGTAATTGTTGATGTTTCTAGGGGTTAAAGTGGCCTAGATTTTAAGAAGGAAGAGGGAGGAAGCAAGATGGAAAAATCTTGCGTTGTCTGAGTTTTAAGCTTTTGATATGTCTGCGCCTTTTCCTTCGACTCCTGTTAATATTGTTGTGTATTGGTTGAATAAAAAGTCATGCGTAGGTGCGAGCAACTACTAATGATTACATAGTACCATGATTTTTTTGAGGATACAAGGGGAAATTCTTTTCGTTTTTTTGGAGCTTCACAGAATGAAGATTAATTATAGCACTAGGCAAATAGTTAAACTAAACAAACCCATTTCCAGTTGCCCTTTATAGAGTCTGCTTGTCTTCAGAACCGGACGTGAGACTTTCACCTCATCACGGCTCCTCTCTTAAACGTCCCTTGTCATGGGTACACCCTTAAAATTCCACTTTGGATTTAATGAGTCCTATGGTTCACTGCTTTTAAATCCTTGGCAGTCTTAACAAATATTGACAACACGGACTAAAAAATAATATAGGATTTACATAACGATATCAAAGCTATTAATTCTGACTCTTGTACGTTGCCAATTCGACTGCTACCCTACCTGAGTCCTACCTAACTAATAAATGACCAAGCGATTTGTAGCAAACATTTATCAAATTGGTATAAGACCACCTTTTTCAGAGATATCTTTATGGGCACTTCACTTTTAGCAGTTAGCCCCAGACTCAAAAGTTACTTACTGGTCTGGGGAACAAATCAAGCCTGATTAAATTCTAAACCATGATCTTTAGCATAACGCTCCATGAACCGCATAAAACGGTCCCAATCTTCTTTAGATTTCATCACATAAAGTCCCTCTAGCCCTTTCGGCTCACCATTGATAAATTTGGCCTTAACTTCGCGACTGGTAATTTGGCCTTCTTCATCAATCATATACATTCCTGTAATATCTTCAGTAACATCTTGGCCTAAAGCCTTAGGATTCTCAAAAATAAATGTAGCTGTTCCTTGATTACCGCTACGAGAACGGGTTAGACGTACTTCTGGTATAGCCTCTTCATCAACACCTTGAATAAATTGAATTGCAGTCATCAGTATCTTTTTAATCCTTAAGCAATCGTTAAAGTATTATTATAAACACAATCTGATCGAGTTTCACCGAAAAACTGGGTAGTTACGCCTTCCCCTTCTAGGGGGACTTTTGATTTGATTTGATACCCACAAATATGCTATATCATTGTTAGTTGAAAACGATAATAATTAAAGCCAGGTACAAATATCGAATTGATTCAACAGTTGGACAAAAACACCGATTAGCAAAGCTATTTGGTTGTGTCCGCACAATCTGGAACGATAGCCTAGCTTGCTATCAGGAAAAGTATATTTTAGGTGAGAAAAAACCAAGTAACTCTGAACTACAAAAACTCTTTATTACTCAAGCAAAAAAAACAGAAAATAGAGAATGGTTGTCAGAAGTTTCTGTAGTCCCATTACAACAATGATTAAATGATTTAAACCAGGCTTACCAAAACTTTTTTAGTGTACGGACCTTGCATGCAATGTCCCTAGGTAAAAGAAAAGGTAAAGCGATTAAACCTCCCAAATTCAAAAAGCGAAGGTCAAGACAAACTGCTAGGTTTACCTTAAGAGGTTTTCAAGTACATGAAGACAAAGTATACTTAGCGAAAATAGGGTTTTTCAAAGTAGTCTGGTCAAGACCTTTACCAGGATAACCATCATCAGTAACAGTCATCAAAGATGCAGCTAACAGATATTTTCTGAGTTTTGTCGTAGAAATTCCACCGCAAATACTACTAAAATTTAGAAATTCAGTAGACATAGATTTAGGAATCAAAACTTTTGCCACATTCAGTAATGGTGAAAAAGTAGATGCGCCAAAACCATTAGAGTTGTTGGGAATTAAGCTAAAAAAATGGCTAAAACCGTTATTGGTCAAAGTTTATAGCGTTTTTCAGTTCTAGAATCATGAAAAGCTTATTCTATAAGGTTTTGAGCATTGTTCAATTGTTATTTCCCAACAACTCTATTAAAAAAACGAATTAAAAAATATAGGAAATTCAGTAAATCATTATCTAAGAAAACTCAAGGATCTAAAAGATACGAAAAAGCCAGACTTAGGGTGGCTAAATTTTCCTAGGTCATGCTACGCAAACATGCCAAATTAAAAGACACTAGAACCGATTTTCTACATAAATTATCCACTGAAATAATTCGTGAAAACCAAACAATTATTCTGGAAGATTTGTTTGCGAAGCATTCCGAAGGAAACGTTTCTGGTATGATTAAGAAGCGGTGCTACCCCGCGACGACACCAGTCGCAAGCGGTCGGAACCCGGCGTTCCCGTTCCGGGATTGTAGGGAACGGTCTCCTCGCCATAGGAACGCCGACCAAGAGAGGGAACGCGCACCAAGAGACCGGAAATTGTCCAGAGCCATAAGTGATTTAGGCTGGAGACAATTTCGTACCTGATTAGTTAGAAGGAAAAGCAGAAAAGTACAGTCGTGAGCTAAGAGTAATTAGTTGTTGGGAGGCGACTACCCAAGTGTGTTCATGTTGCCGTTTTCCTGGTGGGAAATTAGACCTGAAAGTAGGAGAATGGGAGTGTCTGGGTTGTGGAGCTAAACACGACCAGGATGAAAATGCAGCAATAAATATATTAGTCGCTCCTTGGACATGCCTCCGGAGGAGGAGCTGCAAATTGCGGAGACTCAAAACAGACGTGGAGGGAAGCATCAGACTACCGCCAAGGAAGCAGCACCCTGTATTAGCGGAGCTTTGCGCTAGCAAAACGTAAACTCGCCGAAGAACTAAGGTTCGGTAGGAATCTCCGCGTCTTTAGACCAGAGAGGATGTCATATCAAATCCGGTAGCATCGGAGTAATTAAACCTGAATTTTCGGCCACCAATGGTAC
>NZ_RCBY01000145.1 GCF_003838195.1 Okeania hirsuta | reverse complement strand
TAATAATTGAAGGTTGAAGATATATATCAATTTAAACTAGAACTCATATAGCAATCAGGAATCAGATGTGAGAATTGAGATGTTCCTTTAAAGTATAGAATATAGCAGTTATCTTACTCATATATATTTGTTTTTTTCTTATTCTTTGTTGCCTGTTGCCTGTTGCCTGTTGCCTAAAAATCTCCAATATCTCACAACTAAAATCACATTGCTATATAATATTTTGACATAAACTCCAGAGTCAAATTTTGAAGACTTTCATCTAGAAACTCCCATATTTTCTCAGTAATAGATTCTGGTACAGCTACATAAAATGCTTGAGCAATACCTCCAGCAATACAAGCAATAGTGTCACTATCTCCACCTATAGAAACAGCATTTCTAATTGCATCTTCAAAATCTGTAGATTCTAAAAAACAAATTATTGCTTGGGGAACGGAACCTTGACAAGAAACATCAAATTTATAAGTAGGTCTAATTTATGCTAAAGTTTGACTCAAATTATAGTTAAAATTACTCTCAATATAAGACTTTATTTCATCCTTACTTTTTCCTATTCTAGCAAGAAAGATTACTGCTGCTGTAGCTTGAGCACCCTTAATTCCTTCTGGGTGGTTATGGGTAATTTCTGCACTCTTTTTTGCCTCCATTAATACTGTTTCCAAGTCATTAAAAGCAAATCCCACTGGACTAACTCGCATTGCTGACCCATTACCCCAACTATAATAAGGTTGCTTACTATCAGATTTATTCCACTGTCTAAAATTGAAGCCATAACCTGCGTAAGGATAGCGACGAAAATACTCTTTAACTGTATCAATATATTCGCGATTATTGAAGATAGAATCCGCAACTGCTACGGTCATAACTGTATCATCTGTAAATTGACTTTGACTACTAAATAGGGGAAAATCTTTGATTTTAATATTATTATGTTCATAGACAGATCCGATAATATCACCAGCTATTGCTCCTAACATTTTGCTCTTACCTTTATTTATTTAATTAACATTTTAACAAAAAAAGCAACAAAGTCAATATTTGCTTTGTTGCTTAATTCCATGGAGACTTCTGGTAATACAACAGATTTATGATTAAGATTAAGTAGATAAGCATAAATAAACCATTTTTTTAACGTTTAATTAGAGCCACCTACTTATCATCTGTAAATCCTGTTTTACTTTTGTCATTCAATAGACCTCTTGCAAAAGTTTTAATTAAATAAATTCAAGATATGAAATTCTTGATTTCATCCCCCTATTCCCTATTCCCTATTCCCTATTCCCTATTCCCTATTCCCTGACTTATGCAAGAAGTCTAATTACTTTTTATAGCTTTTAATTGTTGGCGGAATTCCTCTAATTTTTGTTTATCCTCAGCAGTCATATTTTCCTTATTTTCCAACTCTAAAATCTTTTTAGCTAGGTCTAATTCCCGAATCGGATTCCAAGTTTTATCATTTGCTTGAGCAAAACCAGACCAACCATGAGGTTCGAGAACTTTTGCTTCTTTATAGTTATAGAAAAAATCACGAATTTTCTGTTTTAAATCTGCTGGTAAATCTTGACGATAAGCAATTGGATCGCTAGGAATTAAAGTAGAAGTCCAGATAGTTTCTATATTAGCTCTTGCTTTTGGATTTGTTTTTTGGAGTCGGTCTAAAGATTCATTATTATTAGTAGCTACATCTACTTGATTATTAGCTATTGCTAAAGCTGTTGCTTCATGACTGCCTGAAAAAACTAAGCGTTTAAATGCTTTTTTGGGGTCAACTCCGTTTTGAGCAAAAACATAGTAACTCGGTACTAAAAAACCGGATGTAGAGTTTGGATCGTTAAAAGCAAAAGTTAAATTACTTGCATTTTTAATCACATATTTATCGCCTCCCATTGCTTTAGCTTGAGCAACTATAGGATTATTTTTGTTAGTAATTAAATGAGAGTAATAACCTTTACCACCTGCTGTATCTACTACCTGGGCAAAAGCTTCAGCTTTAGAACGTTTTGCTGCTTCAATATAAGATTTTCCTCCATACCAAGCTAGGTGAACATCCCCAGTTCGCATGGCTTCAATTACTGCGACATATTGAGTCACATAAAATGCTTTAACTGGTAAACCAATAGAGTCAGAAAATGCTTTGATGAATGGTTCCCAAATTGGTCTTTGATTACTTTGAGATTCGGTGGAAATAATCCCAAATTTTAGTTCTTTTACTTGAGCTAATGTTTGAGGTGAAAAAGTTAAATTAGCTAATTTTGCTCCGGCTAAGGATAGAGCAAATAGAGATGAATTTTTAACAAATTTACGTCGTTCCATAGGGTTCTTTTCTCTGGAAATATTAGTAGTTGTCAGTTATAGTTTGGTACCAATCAGCTTTTGTGTTTTTTTACAGACAGATTTGTCCGTCGATCGATTATCCTATATTAATGTTAAGCCTTGGTTAAGCTCCCTTTCGAGAATTTTTGAGTTAGAAATTGGCGATCGCTACGAAATAAATACTAGCTATTAAACAGCTATAGCTCAGTAGCAATCAGCTTTTGTTTTTTCAGAGACAGGTCAATCTGTCTAATACATTATTAGAGTGCCGCTACGCGGAAGTTAAAAGTCAATCATTTTTGATTTGTAATTGTTTTAGGATTTTGTAACTGGTCAGTTATTTCCACCATCCTCCACTAGATTAATGTTAAGCTTTGGTTAAGTTCATTTTCTAGGATTTTTGAATTAGAAATTAGCGATTGCTACGAGATAAATAATATCTATAGCAATCCTATTTTATTCGTGTCAAAAATCTTACTGCTTTTTAGGGAACACTTAACTGGGAACAGGGAACAGGTAAGAGTTTCAGTTTTTTTATTTACTTTTTGATTTGTCACGACCTATTTAGGATTGCTATATGAAACAGCATCATCGCAATAATTTTCGGCTATCAAGTTTTGCTGATTTTATTGACTGTTAATAATTGAAAAATGACACTTAATTAGACTTTTTGATAAATAAAGTTTATAGCAGTATGAGCTGCTATATAATTTTTTTTATGCAGTTAAGGTATTTTCTGAGCACCTAGGAAAAATTCTATCAGGCACGCTTTAACGAAAAAAAATTCCCACCATAATCTTAAAGTTTGGTAGAGAATAATGTTAATTAGTTGTTAGCTGAAAGGCTGGAAATAACTAACTCTAATAATTAAGAAAATGCAGTTCTATCTAGTTGGTCTAATTGGTTAATAAATTCTATTTCACCAGATTCTATTCCGTCTTGGTAAATTACTTTCTCACAAATATAAAAGGCTAAGTGCTTTTGAGAGGGGTCTAAAGACCGCGCGGAAATACAGCAGATTCCACCAAAGGTGAGGTACACCCCGAAGCGGGCAAGATGCCCGCACTTGCATTCATTCAATTGTTAATCTCTGTACTTTATATACTTAGAGTCTGCTGTATCAAAAGCTTAAAAATCAGACAAAGCCAGATTTTTCCTTCTTGCTTATTGCTTCTTCCTTCTTTCTTCTGCTATATAAAAAACTCTCCACCATAATGTAAAATTTAGTATAGAATAATGTTGATTACTTGTTAATTTAAAAACTGTAAAAAGTTAATTCTAATAATTAAGAAAATACCAATCTGTGTAATTGGAAAAAGAATCTCATTTCAGACTCTTTTACTTCTTTGTCTATGTGAATTACTTTATAGCAAATGTGAAAGGCTAGATGCTTCTCAGAATCTGTTAAAGGCTTTAATGCCTCCAAAGCAAAATTAAGTGCTGTTCCAGGATTGTTTGCAGCACCTTTAGATTGATAAATTCTAATACATAGGTCGATAAAGGGTCTTACTTCATCTGGAGAAGTTCTCAACAGATAGGAACCATCATCAACAATGAAGTTCTTTTCTTGTTCAGAGGCTTGACCATCTACAACAGTAGCTAGCGCAGCCAATTTTAAAATATTTTCAGCAGTAGGATTCATAATTCCCTTCCATTAAAGTGATTAGAGAAGTGGTTATTCATTGAGGTAATTACATCAATAACTAACTAATCTTCTTACTAATCAGCCTAAATCAAAATCATCAATTTTCAGTTAATTCACTTATCAATATTTGGCAAAAAATATTTCGATGACAATTAGAAATTCTCATAACTTCCGGTCAACTAATTTTTCCTATTTGTAGTCAAATAATGTTTTCTCAAAAATATAAATAATATATAAAATTTTATTACTTCTAAGTAAGTATTTTGATATAGTAATTATTTATATTTATTTATGCTAATATAATTACATCTCTTGCCAAAGTTCCAAGAATGAAAATCAATCAAAATCAACTCAAAAATCATCTTTGATTCCTCTAATCACAGCCATTTATTATCTGCTAACCCACTCATAAATAAATAATTATTAAATCTCAAAAAATCAGTAAAATTATTAACTATAAATACCTAAATTATATTTTTAGTGTTTCTCTATACATTGCTATAACTAAAATTATCTCTTGGGCCGAGGTTTATTTACCAGGAGCTGGTTGGGTTGTTCTAGACATCACCTCTGGTTTTTTGACAGCAGAAAATCACATTCCTCTGGTCTGTACTCCCGAACCCACTGCAGCAAACCCAGTAAGAGGCACCACCGAACCTTCCGAGTCTAACCTGGAATTTTCCGTTACTGTTTCTCGCTATCAAGAAAAACCCAGACCTACCAAACCTTATACCGAAACGCAATGGCAAAAAATTAACACCCTTGGTCGGCAAGTAGAGGAAAAACTAAGACGTTTGGGTTTGGGGTTAACTACCGGAGGGGAGCCAACCTTTATTTCTATTGATGATTTTGAATCACCTCAATGGCGAGTAGAAGCGTTTATTCAATGGCGACAAATAGCTGGATTTAGAGATGTTCTGGTTCATAACTATTTAAACATTAATCTAAATCGAGTTTGGGGTGTATAGCGCTACGCGCAAGGCAAAAGTCAAAAAGTAAAAGTCAAAAATAATCGATGACTGAGTGTGATAATTTAGAAATGTCCTCACCTTTACTTAAATTGCTATAATTGAAAAGGATTTATCTATCTCTTAAAGAAAAAGTTGAAAATTTACTATCGTCTTAAAATTAATTTTTTTTTATTTTTAAGTAGATATAAACAGGAAATAAATATGTTGAAATCGTTGAGTATAAATAATTTTCGTTGCTTCCAATCTTTTGAACTTCAACAACTTAGCAGAGTTAATTTGTTGGTGGGGATGAATAATAGTGGAAAAACTTCAATTTTAGAAGCTATTCAACTTTTATATTGCTCGTACCAACCCGAACAATTCCAGAAAATTATGTTTTATCGAGGAGAGTTTTTATTGAAAGAACGCTCTAAACAGCTAGATATTTGTCACCTTTTCTATGGACGTGAAATTTCAGTAGGAAGCAAATTTTCTATAGTAGGAACTAATGATAAATATCAGGAAAATCTAATTGCTTCAATACAAGTAGATTCACCGAATAAATTGGATGAAAAAAAAGCTTTATTCGATGATTCAGAAGAATTGAGTTCTGAATTGGATAATTCAGAAGAAATTACTGATGAACTAGAAATAGATGAATTAGAAGATATTTTTTTTATGCTTGATTGGAAAAAAAAAGAAGTTAGCATAAGACGCAGATTATCACCAGATGGAGGTATGGATATTCGTATGTTAAGGTCATCTAGAATAGCTACAAAAGCAGTTACAAAATCTCAATTTATTACACCTTTATCTTTAGATATTAACGAAATTACTCAATTATTTGATGAAATTGTCTTAACACCAGAGGAAACATTGACCCTAGAAGCACTGCAAATTATTGAATCTAAAATTGAACGTATTGCTTCAATAAGCCCTTAAAAATACGGTTATAATAATAGAATTGTAGGAGCAAGAGGTGGGTTTCTAGTAAAAGTTTCTGACCAAAAACAACCCATACCTATTGGCAGTATGGGAGAAGGAATGTGGCGAATTTTAGCATTAGCTATCGCTCTTGTTTCTGCTTAAGGTGGAGTGTTACTTGTAGATGAAATTGATACGGGTTTACATTTTTCTACAATGTCTGATATGTGGAAACTTATTTGGAAAACAGCAAAAAAATTAGATGTTCAAGTATTTGCTACTACTCATAATAGTGATTGTTGGAGTAGTCTTGCTGATGTTATTCAAAATGAAGATTTAGAGGGTGAAGAAATTACAATTCACAGAATAGAAGCTAATAAAAATGCTTCTGTAGTTTTCACAGAACCTGAAATTGTTATTGCTGCACAACGTCACATCGAGGTGCGATAGTAATGGCAACAAAAACAAGAAAATTACCTCCTAAAAATAAACTATTGGTAGAGGGTGCTGAGGATCAAAGAGTTATTCCATATTTGATAGAAGCTAATGATATTCCTTGGGAAGATAAAAATAAACAACCATTTGTATATATTGAATCCTTTGATGGCATAGAAAAACTGCTAAATAAAAATGTAATTTCTACAGAGTTAAAAGCATCTGGACTTTCTGCATTAGGTCTAATGGTTGATGCAGATGATAATTCAAAGGATAGATGGCAAAGTATTAGAAATGTTTGTTTACCAAGTCTTCCTGATTTTCCTGAAAATTTACCAGAAATAGGTCTAATTCATCAGACAAGTTTTGGTGTTAAATTTGGAGTTTGGGTGATGCCAGATAATAAAATTTCTGGAATGTTAGAAACATTTCTGACTTATATAATTCCTGACGAAAAAGAATTGCTTTGGAATTATGCACAAACAGCAGTTAAATAAGCTAAAAATCAAGGTGCGCCATTCATAGAAAATCATACTGATAAACCTAATATTCATACATGGTTAGCATGGCAAAATACTCCCGGTCGCCAATTACATAATGCTGTTATGGAAAGAATATTAAATCCCAAACATCCCCAAGCTCAAATATTTATTAACTGGTTTAAAACATTATATGACTTGTAAAATTTATTAAATTTAATTTTAACTATGGCAATCATTGTCGAATTTGTAAAAAATCCCAAAATAGATAAACAGTCTCAAAATTTTACTTTTGTTAGCTCTCTCCTTTTTTCAGGATATTTTCTACAAAACTCAAATATGACTCCCATATCAAAATTATGAGTTATACAAATTGAAGTTATCTATAAAATTATTTATAGTCATTCTGAATAAGACTGGAACACTTTTTTAGGTGAAACTCTTTCAAGGTAAGAAACCCTTGTCTCAATCTTAACTGGAATGACTATATAATTTATATAACTCTCAAGATAGGAGCAATCGCCTGACGAAATTGACAAAATCCTATACCAGTTAACTGTTTAATTTATCTGTTAATTATTAATTGTTGAACTCAACATATCTCGTACTGCCATTAAAATTTTGCCTAATTTATTTTTCCCACTACCATCTTTTCTCTGACCCCAATATAAATCCACGGGAGATTTATAAACAATTTCTTCATTCCCAGTAGACAGTAATATTTCCCGAATCTCAGAATTAGTAGCAAATTTGTTGAATACTGCCTTTTGCATAATATCATATTTTACCTGTTCCCAATCTGAACGTAATGGGCGTTTGCGATCGCCTCCCAGATTTGCTGCTTCTCCTGGTGTTGCTGCTAAACGAATTTCATCAGCATCAGGCATACCTGGAAATTTTTGAGCTTGAAAATAATGTTCGCTAGTTGGCCACCAATAACCATCTAATTCAAAACCATGAGCAGAACAATTGGAAAAACAACCGTATCTGCTCAGAGTGCTATAAAATGAAATTGCCATAATATCAATTTGATAAATGTTTGCTACAAATAGCTAGGATATTTTTTAGGAGTCATGAAGTCAGGAGTCAGGAGTCAGGAGTCAGGAGGAATTAGAAAGATTTATTCGTACAATAAAAAAATGATAAATTCCATAAATTCTAAAAATTCAACTTTTTTCCCTCTTTTTTATTATGTTTTTCTTTCCCAGTTAAGTTTTCCCTAGGGCAATCAAACTTTGTACCTCCAAGACTCGAAAACTGCTGTAAGTTTTTTCATACTTTTAAACCTTCTTCCTTCTTACTTACCGAAAAATTGTGGTTTAAAGCCTCTCCTTTTAAGGGGATAATAAAGAAAAATTTTTTTTTGAGTCAATCCTATCAGTTTTAAAGGAGAGGTAATTGTTAATTATTAATTATTAATTATTAATGATTAATTGTTGAACTTACCAGGTGACTTGATCGCTTAACTTATCTAATATTTGAGGTCCAATTCCAGACACTTGGTCTAGGTCAGCTAAAGATGTAAAAGGTTTATTTTGTCTAGCTTGAATAATCCGCTCTGCTAATTTTGGTCCAACACCAGGTAATGTTTCCAATTCTTTAGCAGTAGCTGTATTGAGATTAATCTTAGTGTTAGTATCTATTGTGGGATTTTGAGTTTCTGTTAATTGATTGCCACATTCTTTTTGTTGTTTCTCTACTTTTTTAATCAACCAGGATGGTATACCCAGAGTAGCTGTTTGATAAAGTCTTTGAAATTCACGGTCAAAATGAGCTGCTACTGTAGAATTTTCAATTATCAATAAAGTTTCATCGTTGTTTTTATTAGCTGCTTCAGTCCAATTGTGAGAACCAGTTATAACAATCGAATTATCAATAATTCCGAATTTGTGATGCAGGCGATCGCCAGGGAGTAAATTTGGTACTCCTACTGTAAAAATTGGTTTCTCCCAAGTCCGATTATCTGCTTCATATTTACATTTATTAGCCAAGGCAATACCCATCATATCTAATCCTTCACTATAATAGCGATAGGCAAAACTTGGATCGATTAAACCTTGAATTAATACTCCTTTTTTAGATTGATTTTCTAGAGTATTAACTAATGGTTGTGATGAAAATACAAAGAGGGATAAATCAATAGATTTTTGTGCTAATTCTAATGTTTGATTAATTAAACCATTAGTACTTTGCTGCCAAGATTTAGTATTAGAAATAGGAGAAAACTTTACTGCCACTTTCGTATCTCCAATAAATATTTGTCTGACAGGTCTAAATGGTTTTTTCACGCCAAACTTACTATCCTGTTTTCCACCAGGTCCGTCTCCCCATAAGAGATTAAATTCTTCTGTGAACAGTTCAGCTAATTCAGAACTTTCTATTTTTAAAAGATTATTAGCATTTCCTCTACTCATAGATTCTGAAAAATCTCCATGAATACCGCTATTAGTAAAATTAGCTGAAGTAACAATAATAGTTTGACCGTCCACAACCACAAATTTGTGGTGCATAAGGCCACTACCCTTAGAACCATCGGCAGTGTCATCAATCAAGGGAACCCCTGCATTAGTTAAGATCACAAGAGCATCACTGCCGTTAATTTCATCTTGACTAAGATAACCATCCATGTTGTTATCAGCAAGCTGAAAAAATTCTATGTAGCGTTCGTGCTCCCGTTCAGATAGTTGAGTTACTTCAAATTCAGTCAAGCTTCCCCAAGAACGATTGTAGGTGTTTTCAATAATTACTCGTACCTTTATCCCTGCTTGATAACGTTCGACCAAAGCTTGAGCAATACCAGGTAAACGTAACTCTTGAACCGCCACATCTACACTAGAAGTAGCATTAGCAATAGTATCAATGATTATTTCCTCAAGATTATCTCCCAACCTAGTTTGCTGGCGATCAGACTCAGTATAGGTTGAAGCTTGGGACTGATTAAAATAAGCTTCAATTAAGGGGTCTTGTGGTAATTGGGGAAAATGAGGAACTAACTGCTGATTTGTATTCTGACAAGCAGTGAGACTCAGAACCAATAGTAAAATATAAACAAAGCGCAGTTGAGTAGAAAAAAATAGCACTGATTTAAGGAAAGCCAATATCCTATTAATTAGGGTGAGATAGTTCACAAGGGTAGGTTTTTTACTTTCTGGTTGGACTAGACTTGGAGGACAAAGATGACTTGGGAGAAAAAAGCGTAGATATTATGAGTTTGAATGTATTTCTGCTTACCGAAAAATTGTGGTCTAAAGTCTCCCCTTTTAAGGGGATAAAAAAGAGAATATTTCTGATATCAAGTCTCCTTATTGCAGAGGTACTGTTAACGCAGTTCCGACCATAGGAGGCTAAATGATAACTGAAATGACCTGCCCACAGAAATCTTAGCAAAAGTCCCCCTGAAAGGGCTATGGTTTATAAACATATTTCTTAAGATAAAACTTGACAAAAGAGGGAAGTTATGTAAATGCCATTAAATGAATATTTTGGTAACGTATTTAATTTAGAGGCTTTTCTCCCCTCATCTCCCCAGGGCTAATTTTTTGTCGTCAGATAATATTTATATGAATTATGAAATACATTTAATTGTGCAAATATACGAATCTCCCCCCTCCTGTAAGGAGGGCTGTTTCAAAGTATAGTATATTAACGATTTAGGGAGAACGGGAGATGAGGGAATAGGGAAACACTGAAATTTACTAAAATTTGCCGATTTTTTAGCCAATAGCTGTAGTTAAACTCTGAGAGGATATCTGGTTCAACGTCGCTTAAATGACAAAAATTCGTATTTTTGACCTTCAAGGATAATTGATAAATTTGACTGAAATCCTGACTATGTGTGCCAAAATTTCCTAGTTATCCCCATCTATCTATCTCCCTCTCTGTTTTTCGCATCGGATGAAACAGCCTTGCCCTCCTGGAAGGAGTTAGGGGTGGTTGCCCATCTCCCTATCAATTTTTCTCTAGTGACAATGAATGAGTCCTGCCCCATCTCCCCACCTCCCCATCTCCATGAGGTACAAAAAACTAGGATTTGATATTGCTTTCCGTTCCGGACTGCTCCTGCAAACCCTGTAGGTCGCTTCGGATAAAAATTAGGTTGCAGGTGCGTAAGCCCTATTAACTAAAGAACTACACTAATTTATAATACCTAGTGCAGTGGCCTGAATCTTAAACATTTTTGTTAGTTCTATTTGAATCATTAGAAAATATTGATGTTGAATATTGTGTCATAATGGCCGATAATGTTAAATTGAGAGTGCACTATGATGCTACTAAAGTGTAATAAGTAGTTTGTGGATTTTTCAATCAGGTCTTGAACAAAATATTTAACGATGACCAAAACTGAGAGAACTTGGTAACAACTAACTTTGCTGTTTTATGCCGAAAAGAAAAAGGACTTTTCCGTGTGGCCATAAGGGATATGGGAGAAAATGCCATCGTTGTGAACAACAGGAGATGGCAAAGCAAAGAGTTGATGAAAAAATAGCGGAAAAGCGAGAAAAAAAGTTAGAATGGGAAGCTTCTTTCGATGGTGATTTGATAGACTTGAGAGGTTTACCAGATTATGTAGTGGTTAAAGCCAGGTCAATTATTTCTGCATTAAATGATAATCAAAGCTATCGAGAATTTGGAGGTAAACGGCTCCGCCATAATCGTTTCATAGTAAGTATACCTGTTACTCGCAACTATAGAATGATTTGTCAAGATTATGGTAATTTTGTCATACCACAGAAAGTTATGTCACATGAAGATTATAATGTTTGTAAACCTAAGTAGCTATTCAACAATTAATAATTAATAATTAATAATTAATAATTGCCTCTCCTTGAAAACAAGAGGATTAACGAGACAGGAAAATTTTTTCTTATCTTGCTATCATGGATATTGCTCTGAGACATTGCTATTCCTCGACCGCTTTTTTCTCCTTTAAAGGAGAGGCTTTAAACCTTAATTATTCGCTAACTTTTTAGAATTTAACTATTAAAAGTATAGAAATATCTGAGTTACAACAGCCACATTAAAAATAATTCATATATATAGCAGTCCTATTAGAATTTTTAAGCAAATATCTGGGAATTTACAGAGTAGATATATCGCGTAATTTTGTCTGACTACTTAAACAATTTTTATTTACTTTTTCACTCCTTTATCTCAAAAATTCTGTGACAATATTTTGATTATATTGTAGAAGTTAATGATAAAAACGGATAGACATGATGCAAATTTATCTAGACTATAGTGCCACAACACCAACAAGCCCAGAAGCGATCGCTGTTATGCAACAAGCTTTTACCCAACAGTGGGGTAATCCATCTAGCTTACATAAATGGGGCCAGAGATCGGCAACATTAGTCGAGAGGGCAAGAATAAAAGTAGCTAATTTGATCAATACAGTGCCAGAGTCAATTATTTTTACTTCTGGGGGGACTGAAGCTGATAATATGGCAATCATGGGTGTAGCACGTTGCTATGAAAAACCCCAACATATCATTATTTCTAGTGTGGAACATTCTGCGATTTCAGAACCAGCAAGAATGTTAGAAAATTGGGGTTGGCAAGTTACAAGATTACCTGTCAATAGACAAGCAAGGGTAGATCCAGAAAAACTACAAGCAGCATTACAAGCAAATACAGTTTTAGTATCAATAATTTATGGTCAAAGTGAAGTAGGCACTCTCCAACCTATTGAGGAACTAGGTAATATTTGTCGTTCTCATGGGGTTTTATTTCATACTGATGCTGTTCAGGTGGTAGGACGTTTACCAATAGATGTACAAAAACTGCCAGTAGATTTATTATCTTTATCAAGTCATAAAATTTATGGTCCTCAAGGTGTGGGGGCGCTTTATATCAGAGAAGGTGTAGAGCTAGTACCGATATTGACTGGTGGTGGCCAGGAATTGAAATTACGTTCTGGTACTCAGGCCGTAGCAGCGATCGCTGGTTTTGGAGTGGCAGCAGAATTAGCTAATGAGGAAATGACGACAGAAACATTAAGGTTAATCAGATTGCGCGATCGCTTATTTGAACAGATGGCACAAACTCCTTATGTAATTTCTACTGGGGATAGATGGCACAGACTACCTCATCATGTTAGTTTCTGCATTGTTCCCCCAGAAGTTGAAATAGAGGAAACGGAAGATAAAATTACAGGTAAAACTTTGGTGCGACAGTTAAACTTGGCTGGAATTGGTATTAGTGCTGGTTCAGCTTGTCATAGTGGAAAGGTAACTCCAAGTCCAATATTACTGGCAATGGGATATACAGAAGAGGCTGCAACTAGAGGTATTCGTTTAACATTAGGACGAGAAACAACGGAAGCAGATATTGATTGGACAGCAATGGTACTGAAACAAATTTTGGAAAGACTGATGCCTAGAAAACTTGCTATTGTGAATTAAAAATAAATATACCATTTCAGGAGTCAGGAGTCAACCCACCCCTCGCCCCTCCCCCTCCCAGGAGGGGAAGTCAGGAGTCAGGAGGAAAGAAGAAGGACAAGGAGAAGAAAGTTTTTTTATAGCTAATTAAACGGATATGATATTAAGTATCAATGATATCATGTCCGTTAGGGCGCGTTTGTGTAAACCCAAGCATGAATATATGAATATATATAGCAAATTGAAGTTTTTTCTTGCTCTTAACTTAAGCCTTCCTACCTCTTGCCTCTTGCCTCTTCCTTCTTCCTTCTTCCTTACCTTCGCGCTTACAATACCGATGCTACCGGACATAATCTGACAAATAATTTTGTCTTACTCTCTCTCTGTAGGCAAGGAATTAGGATATGTATATTGTGATCGCTTTATTCAAAGTAAAAGTAGTACAAATTTCAACTATATTAATTATTCCCAATATGATTTGTTCAATGGCAGTATTTAGTCTTTCATAACTTTTGTTATTTTGAAACTTAGTATTAATGTGCAAAAAATACTATTACTTAATATCAAGCACATTAGTCAAAAAAGTAGTAATTATCTTTTTCTTTTTGGGGTTAATACCTTACCGCCTACAGGGTGTTTATAATTCCTTGGGTTTTGAGTCGCCATTCACTTTTCTCTACTTCTTTTTTCCTTCTTTCTTCTTACTTATTCCTTATTCCTTCTTAAACAAGTCTAAAAATATTATATAATTTGAATGGTAATTTTCAATTTGAACTAAGATTAACAAAGAAAATATACCAATAACTCATAGTCTCAAAATTCGGAGAAAAAAATTGAAAAATCAACAACAAAGTTTACAAACATTAATATTAGCAACTGTTTTATCATTCGTATTGCTAATTGGCTTCAATTCCTTTGTAATTATTAATCCTGGTCAAGCTGGTGTTATTAGTATTTTAGGTAAAGCTAGAGATGGCGCTCTCTTAGAAGGCATTCACTTTAAACCTCCTTTGATTTCTCAAGTTGATATCTATGATGTGACTGTACAAAAGTTTGAAGTTCCAGCCCAAAGTTCTACAAAAGATTTACAACAATTATCAGCAAGTTTTGCAATTAACTTTCGCTTAGACCCCGTGCTGGTAGTAAAAATCAGAAGAGAACAAGGAACTCTACAGAATTTAGTTGCGAAAGTAATTGCACCACAAACTCAAGAATCTTTTAAAATTGCTGCAGCTAGAAGAACTGTTGAAGAAGCTATTACTAAAAGAGTAGAATTGAAAGCAGACTTTGATAATGCTTTAGGTTCTCGTTTAGATAAATATGGCATTATTGTGTTAGATACTAGCGTAATTGATTTAACATTTTCTCCTGAATTTGCTAGAGCAGTTGAAGAGAAGCAAATTGCCGAACAAAAAGCACAACGAGCAGTATATGTTGCTGAAGAAGCAGAACAAGAAGCTCAGGCAGATATTAACCGTGCAAAGGGTAAAGCAGAAGCTCAAAAACTATTAGCTGAAACACTAAAAGCACAAGGTGGTGAGTTGGTTTTACAAAAAGAAGCGATCGAAGCTTGGAAAGCAGGTGGTTCTCAGATGCCTAAAGTTTTAATTCTGGGAAATGACAAATCTCAAACAGCTCCTTTTATTTTCAATCTTGATAATTTGGATGAAAATAAATAGCAGGGAATAGGGAACAGGGAATAGGGAACAGGGAAAAACATTGGCGTTGCTGAGTGGTAATGATTTTTAGATTAAGTCTCAACGCTAAACATCAGTTTTTCAATTTTACCTTCAGCTACTTAACATTACATTTGAGCAATGCCAAAATATTTCCCTGTCTGAGGTTCATGATCGGCATAAGTCCTAAGTAACTTGTTCCTTGCTATAAATTAAAAAATTAAAGTATAGGAGGATATTTTTTTCAAGAAATCTCTTAGTTAACTGTTTCTAATTCTGACGCACGCAGACGAAATTATACACCATTTGTAGGAGTTAACGGCCGTTAACCCTATATTTGGTGGTTATGTGTAATACCAATTTGAAAAAAGAATGTTACGAATAGTAAGAGCAATAAAAAGACAAATGCAGGAGATATTCCTTTGACTAAAAAGGTAATTTACGCCCTAAAAAATGGTATTAAAGCTATTCCCATACGACTCCTGACTCCTAAGAAATACCCTAGATATTTGTGGCAAACATTTATCAATTTGGTATAAGTCCTGACTACTTTAAAAGTTCTGCAAATAACAACTATTCAACTAAAATTTGAGCATCAGATGAAGTTTCTTCTGCTGGAGTTGGTGAAGCTGTTGCCTCTGTTTCTGGAATCACAATTTGCTTTTTAGGCTTTTTAGAAGGTTTATCAAGCTCTTCAAGTGGAGTTGATATGGGGAATGATTTTTTGCTCTCCTTCTTAGAAGGTTTATTGAGTTGTAGACCAGAAGGTGACTCGGTTGCTTCCGGTTCTTGTATGGGTGCGGGTAACTCAGTTGCTTCTGGTTCAGAGCTAGGAATAACTTTAGGTATAGGGTTAACTAAATTAATGTCTAGCTTGTAGTCAGTACCAGGTAAACCAGGTAAGGGAGCGAGAGTTATTTTGTAGTCGCCATCATTAGGTAGAGTTCCTTTCCAGATAGATACTTTCTCAGAAATTCCATCTACTGGTTCACCGTCTATTGCTACTAAACTCATTAATACTCCTTCTCCTGTAACTAATAAATTCAAATTTTGCCCAAGACTCCCAGAAATTATATAGTCAATACTTTCATTCCCTCTCAAGCGACCTTCAATAGATATCGGTTCTCCTGGGGATATATTCAAACGTTCTTCTGAAGTAATTGATGGAGATGGAATTATCACAGGAGCAGGAGTCTCCGGAATAGGAGTAGCATTCGGTAGTATTGTGATAGGTATTTCTGGTGTTCCAGATGGTACAGGAACAACAGGTAATGGTGATGGCAAAGTAGGTGATAGTGTTGATGTAGTTGTTGGAGATGGGGATGAAGTGGGTATTGGCGATGATGGAGGAGGGGCGAGGGTCGGTACTGGTATAGGATTCATTTTCGTTGGTTGCTGAAGTTGAGCTTCTTGTTGTCTGCGCTTGAGGAAAAAATTAACTGCACTCCAAGATACGACGCCAGATAAAACAACTAATACTGCTACTAATGCAGTTGCAACCCACTGGTGATTATCAAAAAAGCTATGGTTGCTATTGGGGTTAAGGTTTTGATTTGGAGTTGCTCCTATTGTTGGTTGTTGAGAAGATGAAGGATTATTTTGTTCTTGATTTATGGTAGGTAATTGCTGAGATTTGATATGGGGTAATCTTTCCAAAGCTTGATCTACCTCAGTAACAGACTGATAGCGATCGCCCGGTTGATGACTTAACATTCTATTGATGACCTCAGCTAACCCTAGACTAACTGCTACCCACCGTTGCCAATTCCAAGTTAATGTGGTTTGGTCGATTAATTGTTGGGGTTCTTTTCCCGTCAATAGTACAACTACTGTAACTGCCAAAGCATACAGATCGCTATTTGCTGTTGCTCTTCCCAGTTGAATTTGTTCCCAGGGAGCGTAGCCAAATTTTCCTACATTTGTCAAGGGTGCTGCTAAGTGGGAAGATTGAACTTTTGTTGCGAGTTCTTTAACTACTCCGAAGTCTATCAATACTGGCATTCGATCGCTTTCTCGCCTAATGATATTGTCGGGAGATATGTCTCGGTGAATGATACCAAAACTGTGAATATGAGCTAAGACGGGTAAAATTTGTTGTAAAAAAGTTAGCACTTCTGCTTCTGAGAACAAACTATCTGTTATCTGACGCTCTTGCAATATGCTGCGATAGGTTTTGCCTTCGATATAATCTTGTAAAAGGAATAAACGTTGATTTTCTTCAAAAGTTGCTCTGAATTTGGGAATTTGAGGATGTTGAATTTGATAAAGAATAGCTGCTTCGCGAGAAAATAGTTCTTGAGATTTAGTTACTGCATAGGTATTTGTTTGTAGGGGAATAAATTCTTTGAGAGCGCAACGCTCGTTAAAACGACCTGTATCTTCAGCTAGATAGGTACGTCCAAAACCACCTTGACCGAGAATATTAATCAAGCGATAGCGGTTTTGTAAAATAGTTCCTACAGGAATTGGTGGTTGCATAATAATAAATTTAATTTAATAGGGAACAGGCAATAGATCACATCATTTCTCAAAAACTTTTCTACATTTTCTTGAGTGGGAGAGTGGGGGAATAGGGGAATAATAAACATAAGAATAATTAACACGAACTGACTAATAATTATCAAAAATATTTTTCTGCCTGTATTAATTATTTAATAATTGAAGTATCGCCTAAGTATAGTATGACTTTTAGTAATTGGTATAATTGAAATGTGTTTTAGTTTAATATTTTTTGTATGAATAAATAAATTTAGCGATCGATTTCGAGAGAAAACCAGAGTAATTTTTTCAGATATTTATGATTTATTTCTCCCGATCAATTATCTCTATTATCTTTTTCTTTTGGGTTTAATATCCCACACCTCATAAGCGGTGTTTACAATTGGTTAGAGTTATCAAACACGAAGTGGTAGGTTGTTGACTATCCCCACCCACTTTCTCCTTTTCAAACATAGAAAAAATTACTCTTACTTGATATTATCAAATAGTAGTTGACACTCCTGTTCTCCAAAACACTTGATTTCTGAATTATCTGTAGATGCCTACATCTACAAATTACTCTATTATTAACAGATTAAAAGTTCCTATACTTGTGGGAAATTAGTAATCCATTTAATTAGTATTTTAGCTGTTGATAATAGAGTTTAATTTTAGGAAAAGAATGAAGATACTGCATCAAATCATATTCCCTTCCCATGTTGTTAAGGCCATTAAAAATGGCAAGATTTATGACCTTAACTATAGTATTGAGGTGAGCTTAATTTTTAACTATGAATTAAGCCTAGCCTTAACTGCCTCCTGTACTTTCTTTCCATCAGCTTTACCCTTCAACTTTTGCATGGCCGGACCCATCACCTTACCCATATCTTTCGGAGAATTTGCCCCTACCTGAGCAATAATTTCATCAACGATCTGAGCAATATCTTCATCAGACAATTGTTTTGGTAGATATTCTTCAAGAATGGCCAACTCTGCGGCCTCTCCATCTGCTAGTTCCTGACGACCTGCTTGAGTATACTGCTCTATTGAATCCCGGCGTTGTTTAGCCAATCTTGTTAATATATCCATTTCTTGAGTCTCTGTCAGAGAATCCTTTCCTGCTGCCCTAGCATTGGCTTCCTCTTCTAGAATTACTTTTTTAATGCTACGAACTGTTTCCAGACGAACCTTATCTTTGGCCTTCATCGCCACTTTAATATCCTCTGTAATTCTGTCCTTTAAACTCATAATCTCACTCCGGATACCAATTCACTATAAAGTCATTTTATAGCTATATTAATACTCTATTAAGGTTTTTAGTCAAACATATATTGCTTTTGACTTTGGAACTTTGACTTTTGACTTAAGAAGTTAGTATCTATCAGAAAAGTGGAATTTACTTAAGAGATTTTACGTTTTTTAAAGACCTCCATAATTTTCTTACTAAATATTCAACATTCATCTGACTTAATCTAGCAAATATTCTTGGTATATTACTAAAAAAACGATCTTTCTATCAATAAAAATACGGAAGAATATTTTTAGTTTGAGATGATAAGATCGCAATGAATAAAGGTGCTGCGAGGGCTTGCCGTGATCCGTGCTACTTTACCAATTCAGGCTCCTGTGCCTGCTACTGCTAACGATCATAATAGATTGAGGCTTTTCTCTGGATCTGCTAACGTTCCTTTGGCTACGGAAGTAGCTAGATATCTGGGTTTAGACTTAGGCCCAATGGTGCGTAAACGATTTGCAGATGGAGAACTATATGTTCAAATTCAGGAATCAATTCGAGGCTGTGATGTTTATCTAATTCAGCCTAGTTGTCGTCCAGTTAATGACAACTTGATGGAAATGTTAATCATGGTAGATGCTTGTCGTCGTGCTTCTGCCAGACAAGTGACTGCGGTTATTCCTTACTATGGTTATGCTAGAGCAGACCGTAAAACTGCTGGTCGAGAATCAATTACTGCTAAATTAGTGGCCAATTTGATTACTGAGGCAGGTGCTAATCGTATTCTAGCAATGGATTTGCATTCTGCCCAGATTCAGGGTTATTTTGATATTCCGTTCGATCATGTTTACGGTTTACCGGTAATTTTAGATTACTTAGTAAGTAAGAATTTATCTGATATTGTTGTTGTTTCTCCGGATGTGGGTGGGGTGGCAAGAGCTAGAGCTTTTGCGAAAAAGTTAAATGATGCCCCATTAGCAATTATTGATAAGCGTCGTCAAGCTCACAATGTGGCAGAAGTGTTAAATGTGATTGGTGATGTTGAGGGAAAAACTGCTGTGTTGGTAGATGACATGATTGATACGGGTGGTACTATTTCCGAAGGGGGACGACTTTTGCGCGAAAAAGGGGCGCGACAAGTTTATGCTTGTGCTACTCATGCAGTATTTTCACCACCAGCAGTTGAGCGTCTTTCTAGTGGGGTATTTGAAGAGGTGATTGTTACTAATACTATCCCATTCTTGGAGGAACATAATTTTCCTCAGTTGACTGTTCTTTCGGTGGCAAATTTATTGGGTGAAACTATTTGGCGCATTCACGAAGATACTTCAGTTAGTAGTATGTTTCGTTAGAATTTGCTGTTCTGAGATACTAGCTCGCGTTTTCCTAACTATTTTTGGGAGGGAAGAATTTGGAGAATTTAATCTTCACTAAAAATTAATAGAAAGAAAATTTTTGTGAAATCTATCGGGAGCTGGATATTCGGAAAATTAGTTCTTTTTTACTGTCTAGGGTTAGACCCACAAGGGTCTACCTACTTCGGTCAATTATGAGAAGGAAAATTTAATCTTTATTTGCTTATAAAGGAAGAAAGAGGAAGGAAGAAGGAATAATCTGGCTTTGTCTTAGTTTTAAGCT
>NZ_RCBY01000144.1 GCF_003838195.1 Okeania hirsuta | reverse complement strand
TTGAAATAGTATCAGCTCCCCTATTCCCCATTTAAAGTCATACATTCAAAAGTCAAAAGTTAGAAGTGATATTTTAAGTACTTAAAATATCTACCTATTTGTGACATTATAAGTCAAAAGTTAGAAGTGATATTTTAAGTACTTAAAATATCTACCTATTTGTGACATTATTTAATTGAAATGGTATAAGCTCCCCTACTCCCCTACCCAGGTGATTATCAAAAATGAAATAGCTCTGTCCCAGATGAGCTGTTGCCTGTTGCCTGTTGCCTGTTGTCTGTTGTCTGTTGTCTGTTGTCTGTTGTCTGTTGCCTGTTGCCTGTTGCCTATTGTCAAAAACCTTGCCTAGATTTAGCACTGTAATTAGCCACTGACTCCACTAACCCCAGGGCAATAAAATTACTCAACAAAGCCGATCGCCCATAACTAAGTAACGGTAGTGGGATACCAGTCACAGGAGCCAAACCAATATTCATCCCAATATTCACAAAAACCTGGAATACTAACATTGATAATACTCCAATGGCAATCAGAGAACCAAAATCATCCTTAGCAGTCTGAGCAATAATAACCAACCGCAGACAAATAAACCAAAAAGCTAAAAGTACCAGAATACAACCAACAAAACCCAACTCTTCGCCAATAGCTGAGAAAATAAAATCTGTATGCTGTTCTGGGATAAAATGTAGTTGAGTTTGAGTACCTTGATATAGCCCCCTACCAAACATCTGTCCAGAACCAATAGCAATACGAGATTGAATTAGGTGATATCCCGTGCCCAGAGGGTCTTGTTCTGGATTCAGAAATCCTGTTAGTCGGTCTTTTTGATAATCTTTGAGCAAATTCCATAATATTTGCCCAATATTTCCAGAGACAACATTAATCCCGGTAACTATAGGTGTCCATAGCCATTTCCAAGGTAAAGTCCGCCATGCGATTAAGGCCATCAAAGCGATCCATGCAAGCCAAGCAGGGAAATAGATAGTATAAAGAATGGCTGAAAAAATAGGAGAGACAAGTAATATTAACCAACCAGGATTAACATTTCCCCAATACAACATCCCCATAGTAATTGCACCAAATATTAAAGATGTGCCGAGGTTGGGTTCTATAAATACTAAAAACCATGGTACGGCTGTAATCATCAAAACTTTAAAAAAGCCTAATAGCCTTACCCTGGTCTGAGACGAAAGTATTGCTGCTAAGGTAATAATTATTCCTACCTTGGCAAATTCTGAGGGTTGAACGTGGAAACCACCAACATTAATCCATCTTTGTGCCCCCAGAGCTGAAGTACCAATGAGTTGTACAGCTCCCAAAGAAAGATTGGTTAAAATATAAATTACCCATTTCCAGTTCATTAAAACTTCATAACGACAACGAGCAATAATTAAGGCCAAGATTAAGCCTACTCCTCCAGTGAGCCAGTGTTGCCACCAATCTGTTAATCCCTGGTTTCGTTCGACACTTTGGATCATTACTCCACCAAAAGTGGTCATTGCTATATAGACCAGCATTAGAGACCAGTCCATATTGCGCCATTGCAAGAGAGGCCATTTTCGGCGATTTCTTAATACTAATTTCTGGGTCATATTTTAATATGTAGATATTTTAGACTTTAGAATACTCCTGATAGTTAATACATATATTTAAGTAGGATCTCTGCATCAATTAAAATTTTTTTTGATGTAGCAGAAGGAAGAAGGAAGAAGGAAGAAGGAAGGAGACTTTAGTTATCTGGGAGGACTAAAGTTGGGAAAAGCTAGCATTGTCTGAGTTTAAAGCTTTTGATATGTCAAATAGAGTAATGGCGACTGCTATAAAATTTATATGTTTTTCGGTAAACTTTAGAGGCAGGTTGAAAATGCCCAGTCCAGTGATGCTCCTGACGGTGAGCAGGGAGTAGAAAGAGTCTAATATTAATTATTTTGATTTTTTCTTATCCCTGTACGGACGTTGCATGAAACTTCCCTACTCCCCCACTTAAGATACTATTCACCAAGGCGGTGAAATCGGCCTCTAATTATCTTTTATTTTGTGGGTTTAATACCCCACCGTCAACGGGGATGTTTAAAATTTTTTAGGGTTTGTAATTCATCAGGAATTTTCCCTTCTGCCTTCTGCCTTCTGCCTTCTACCTTTTTCAATAACTATGGCTTCCGGTTCGTATAGGTATTCAAACCAGTTACCATCTAAATCTCTACCGTAAAAGGAAGCTGTGCCATCTCGATGTTCATGGACAGGGGAGACTTGGATATTTTGGACTTTGAGCTGTTCGTAGGCGGTTTCCATTTCTGAGCGATCGCTAAACACAAACCCAAAATGTGGCCCTGCTTGCTCATATCCAGGACTCAAAAGTGCTAGTCCATCATCACCAGCTTTTAGGTATGCCCAGTCAGCATCTTTCCAGGCTATTTCCATTCCCAAATTTTGATAGAACTCTACTGCTTTGTCAACGTCTTGCACGCAGATAGCTACATGGCCTAATCTTTTCAGCTTCATAGTCAACTACTATTAAAATTTTTCTATTTTGAATTATATTACGCGCTATTTGTTTGTTTTGCTTTTTCCTGTATCCAGATGAGGCGATCGCATGACTCCTAATTAGGGTTTGCTGAAAAAGTCTTTTTCAGGAGTAGGGGAGTGGGGGAGCAGAGAGTAGTTAGGAGAAACGAGGAATTAATTAGGAGATAGTCGGATATATTTGTTCCTTGATTTTTCTGCTATCCCTCCTGCCTTTTATGCTAAGTTTTTGAGGGTTTTCAACGTGATACCAGGCACTTTTTTTCGCTCCTTTAAAGGCTGAATCTTTTATATGTCAGTGCTTTTAGATTTAATCAGCAAACCTTAATTATACCAATGGTCTCTGACTTGATATTAATTATCCAGACATGATATTATTCTTTAATTTAGAAATAAAATGATTACAGAAAAGTTTCGTCGCCAGCTCCGCAAAGAAGCAAAACTATGGCAAACAGAGGAATTAATTAGCGATCGCTTTTATCAACAACTATCAGAAAGATACCAGTTTGATGCTTTGGAGGAAACCGCCAGCGCTCGTTTTATTACTATCTTAATTTCTCTAGGTGGTATTCTTTTAGGATTAGGTATTATCACTTTTGTTTCTGCTAACTGGCAACAGTGGTCGCGAGGAGTAAAAACACTTCTATTATTAACTCTATTTATCTTAGTTAATACCTGCGGTTTTTATCTCTGGCGACAGCCCAATAATCTACCAAATACTACCAGTAAAAAACAAAGATTAGGTCACGGACTGTTAATATTTGGAGCCTTAATTTTAGGGGCAAATATAGCCTTTATGGCTCAAATGTTTCATATCGGTGGTTCTCCCTACGGATTATACATTGTTTGGGGATTGGGAGTTTTGGTAATGGCTTATAGTTTACAACTGGAAAGTCTGGGAATTATGGCTATCCTGTTAATAGGATTAGGCTATTTAATGGGTTTATCAACTATATTTGATTCTGTGGAATTTTCCTGGTTAAAGGCAATTATCAAATATATGGCTTTGGTGGCAGTATTGTTGCTAATTCCACTAGCTTATTGGTGCAGTTCCAAGATTATTTTTTTTCTCGCTACATCAATATTATTACTAGCTCTAGAAATTAGTTTGTGGCAAATTTTTTACTTATCAAATAATAGTTTTTTGGGAGCGATCGCTTTGACTTTACCTCCAGCTTTATTATGGGGGTATGACGATACTATTTTGCCTAAAATAGATAGTCGATTTTTTCAACAATTAGCAAGAAGTTTAGCTATTTGGTATTTGAGTATTGGATTTTTATATTTATCTTTTCGGAGAATTTGGAATTATGTTTTAACTAAAGATTTGAGCGATGGAAATACATCATTACAGTTTAGTTGGTTGACTTTAATTGAAGTTCTAATCTTTATAGGTTTTTCTGTTTGGGAATGGTTTAATTTAGCACAAACTGATAGAACAAATTCTCATCGTTGGCAATTAGATTCAGTCAGTAGTGTGATTTTAGGTTTCATTGTTGTAACTACAATATTATGTTTCTGGCATTTGAGTATCAATGAAATTCCAGAAATAGCAACTTTTATCATAAATATAGAAATGTTTCTCTTAGCAGCAGGTTTAATTAGAATTGGATTGATGCGAGGAATTAGAGGAGGTTTTTGGGGTGGTTTGGTATTACTAACTTTACAAATTCTCTGTCGCACTTTTGAGTATAATACCGAATTATTACTTAAATCTTTTGTATTTATTTTATGTGGTGTAGGAGTTATAGCTGCTGGTTTATGGTTTGAACGTCATTTATTATCTAAGAATTAATACCAATTTTATTTGAGGTTATACAAAATTAGGTAGTAGGTGTTAGGTAGTAGGTGTTAGGTAGTAGGTGTTAGGTAGTAGGTGTTAGGTAGTAGGTGTTAGGTAGTAGGTGTTAGGTAGTAGGTGTTATCACAATTTGATAAATATTTGCTACAAATAACTAGGTTATACCAAATTCAAGAAAGATTGTTACAGTAAAATTATAGATGCTTAACGGAATTGAAAAATCTTCACTGTTTATTTCTTATACCTACCACCTACCACCTAAAACCTAATACTTTGAATAGCCAATGTAGCAATATTTTTTGAAAATGGTATTATTTCTTAGGAGTTAAAGGGCGAATGGCCATTCCCTCCTACTGCCCTTATTATTAGTAACATTCTTGTAAGCATTCCGCAGGAAATGCTTACACATTCTTTCTCCAAATTGATATTATAATAATAGCCAAAGCGGTTAGGACTTATGCTAATGATGAATCTTAGACTAGGCAATGTTTTTCCCACTGTTCCCTGTTCCCTGTTCCCTATTCCCTAAGAGAAAATTAACATGAAATTTATCAACCCTTTTAATCAAAGCAATTTATCAACTAAAGAATCTGATTATTCTGAAGAATTAAATCCACCTATTAATCAAACAAAATCTTCAAAAAATCAGATGCAAATTTGGCGATTTATTTTGCCATTAACTGTACAGTTAGCATTAATTTTGTCAATTCCTGCTCAAGCTATTTATACTACGATTACAGGTAGAACTGTAGTTTTGCAAACTGTACCTGTAGACCCCTACGATTTTTTGCGAGGCTATTATCAAGTTTTAGATTATGATATATCCCGCAAAGATAATTTGAATAAACTTCCTGGTTGGAATAAATTTGAATTAGAAATTTCAGGAAAACTTTCTTCGCAAAATCCAACTAATATTTATGTGATTTTAGCTGCACCGGAAACAACAGAAAATTTAGGCATTCCCAAAGTGTGGAAACCTGTAGATGTAAGTGCAAAACAACCTCAAAATTTGCCAGCTAATCAAATAGCTATTCAAGGTAAATTTAATGGTCGGACAATTAAATATGGCTTAGAAACTTATTATATGCCTGAAAATAAACGCAAAGATATTAATCAGGATATTCGAGCAGCACAAACTACTGTTAATTTAGAAGGTAAAATACCTTTTGTAGTAGAAGTAAAAGTTAGTTCTCAAGGCCAAGCAGTACCTGTTAGTTTATGGGTACGCGATCGCAACTACAAATTTTAATTGAATAAGGCAGAAAGAGGAGTAGGGGAGTAGGGGAGTAGGGGAGTATAGTTATAAACATATACTATATAACCGGATTCTATGTAAAAGCTAAAGTCTTCTTCCTTCTTCCTTCTTCCTTCTTCCTTGCCTAGTTTTTTCATAGAGCATTGACTTAATCAAAGAATAACGATATTATGCAATAGCTTAAAAAGCATACTATTTAGATAGACAATGAAAGTAAAACCTTTAACCGTTGGTCCGATCCTGGGTGCAGTCACGGGCGACACTGCACGCATATTTGGTCGTGGCGAATATAAACTCTCTAGTAACAAAAAAAGTGTTCTCCCTTGTGTAGGAGTCGCCCGAATTCGTGCCCTAGACTCCTCAGACTATGACCCCCCCATCTTCTTCAAGATGTCTCCTGCTTTTGATACCTCCGGAGTAGCAGTATTCGACGAACTATCCTCAGAAACAGAGTATGAATATCAAATTGGCTATTTTTTGCAAAAAAAAGAGGAAGTAGACCAAGCAAACATAAACCTTGATTGGTCGAAAGCACATACCAAGCAATTTCAGACTGCTTCCACAGATCCGAAATTGCTAGGCAGAAGCTTTAAACCTTGATTGGTCGAAAGCACATACCAAGCAATTTCAGACTGCTTCCACAGATCCGAAAAAGAGTCGCTCATTTATTTTTGGTTCTTGTCGTTATCTGCTAAAATTATTTGGTTCTTGGTTTGACGATCGCGGCGACAAAACTTTTGAATCTATTCTCAAACAAATAAACTCTGGTACAACTACTAATTCCTTGCTCATGGTAGGAGACCAAATTTATGCCGACGACCTCAATGCTATCGGTGCAGATCGCACAATTGAGGAGTTTTTTAGTCGCTATCAAGAGACCTTTACCCAACCCCATATTCGCGAACTGATGGGGCAAATTCCTACCTACATGACTCTTGACGACCACGAAATAGAGGATAACTGGCCGTCCAAAGCGTCGCCGAAGGATTGGGTGACTCTATTCCCTGTAGCAATTCATGCTTACATTACCTATCAGATGAGTCACAGTCCGTTATTCGAGATTGTAGATGACAAAGCTGATGTTATTGGTTCGCCCTCAAAACTCTGGTACAAATTTACAGACGGATGCTGTGACTTTTTTGTAACCGATACCCGCACAGAGCGTGACGAGGCAGAATCCTGCGATCCAGCATTTGAAGAGCGAGAAATAATTAATGAAGATCAGTTTGAAGCTTTAAAAAAATGGCTAGCAGATGGGTCAGAGCGAGTAAAGTTTGTTGCCTCAGCAGTTCCATTTTTCCCAGACTTTAAAAAGACTGAGCTAGATAAATGGAGTGGATATTTGCACCAACGCACCGAACTTTTGGAATTTATCCGCACCAATAAAATTAAACGGGTAGTTTTTCTATCTGGTGACGTACATTGTTCTATGTCAGCGGAGTTACTTTGCGAAGAAGACCCAGATTTTAAAATTATTTCTCTGATATCATCGGCTTTTTTCTGGCCTTACCCTCATAAAAGTGGTAGTTTCCAGTTATCAGGAAAGCTGAAAACTACCTCATTAACATCTCATAGCTATGCTGTAACAAATGCCGGACCTGCCCATTTCGATGACAATTTTTCGCGGGTGACTTGCGATTTGAATTCCTTGAAGTTTCAGGTTTTTCAAAGATTAGGGAATTTATTAGGAGAAAAAGAACATAGTTTTTGACAATAAGCAATCAGCACTCAGCAATCAGCAGTAAACGTTTAGAAGGGGTTCTGTTATATCATGTCCGGTTGAACAGTGATAAATAAATAACTACGGAGGAGTCAGGAGTCAGGAGTCAGGAGTCAGGAGGAAAGAGGGAAGAAATAAGAAGAACTGGAGTTGAAGGAGAAAGTTTTTTTATAACTAATTATCCGGACATGATATTACCCCTCCGTACACCTTCCGGTTTATCTCAACGTTGGTTGAAGACCCGCGCTCTCCCGTTGGCGGAGGATGGTGGCGGCAGCTATTAGGGGAGCGGAGAGATGGGAAAACCAATCAATCTTGCAGTTTTACAGATAATTTGTTAAAATAGAAGACTCAACCAAAAACCAAGGTTGAGATTACTATTGTTTTTTTCAAGTCCCGTCGCCGAGGGGCACTGGTCGATTATTTATCGGACACAGAGGAAGCGTTAGACTGGCATTGCCAGCATTTTCCAGTGAGGTGTCAACCCGCCCTGAGTCGTTCAGTCAGCTTAGTCTGTTTGATTGGTGGATGGGAATCGGTGCGCTGTCTCGCAGAGCAGCGTCGGGAGGATGTCAAAGAAACCAGTAATCTCGTAGGGTGTGTTAACGTTTGCGCAGCATTCCGCAGGAAAGTGTAACGCACCGCCAAATCTATAATGTTTCGGTGGGTTAGCGTCAGCGTAACCCTACTATTTTTTTTAACACTGCTATATCAAGAGCATTTTTCATAGGTTTTATTCTACTGAATCTTCAACTATTATATAAATTTTCAATCCTTTTTTAGCATCAATATCAAATTTTAAACCAACTTCAGCTTCAATGGTTATTTCTATACTTTCTTGGGAAATATCATTAATTTTAAGACTCTCAATTGTAGCCAAGCGACAATATGAAGATGTTTCACTGACTAAAAAAACATTTGTTCCTATAGACAAGCTACTATTATTAATTCTTGCTACTGCTGCCTTTGGCTTTTTAAACCATTCTGTAATTTCACCAATTTCTTTGGCTTTACCTGTAGAAGTTTGCTCTTGAATTATCTGATAAGTTACTAATTCTGCTAAAGCTTGACACAAAGCTTTAATAAAGTCACCTAAATCTAGTAATTCTTGAGTGCCTAGAATCTCATCAACAACTCCATGAGCTGCTTCATTTCTATAGGAAATTAATTGATTAAGTTCTCCTTCAGCAGTGTTCTGATTTCCTCGAATCTCTTCTACAAAGTGTTTGACTTTTCTGTAATTTATTACCCATTTCCAAGTACCAGCTATTCCTGCATCTGCAAAGAATTTTTCTAATATATCTTTCCGTAAATTCTGGTCATGCAAAAGAAAAGCTTCTGGCAATAACTGATAATTTTTATTCTGATTCGTTGTGCCATAGAATAGACCTCTAATTACCTGATTTTCAGAAAGATATTTAAACCTATCTTTTTTGAATTCTAGCAGTATGCGCCCCACACCTTCTCGATGAGTATTCCGAATTGTATCATCTAATTCTAAATAATTTTCGACTATGTTTTGAAGATACTTTAGCCAAGTTGATATTAAATATTCTACAAAATTTTCATAGATCGCATACAAACGAGTTACTACTGCACAATGTTCGTATAATTCCCACTCCTTATCATTTGGAACTCCTTTTACTAACTCTTCTAATTCAATAATTTCTGGATAATCTTTTAGTTTTTGTGTCTGTACAATTCCTTTTTTTGCTATTTTTCTCAATCTATCATTGGTCTGAATCATTGCACTAATACTGTCAATATTTACATTGACAATTTCTAGGAGATTATCAAACATTCTCAATTATTCTCCAATCACTCGTAAAAGCATATTGTTAAAGAGTTCCATTCTTTTTTGAATATCGGCTTTGGTTTTTCCACCACCTGTGAAAAGGCGCGATTTATCTTTTTCAAATAATTTCTTTGTTTCCTCTATAACCCTAGATTTTTTGGAAATTAATAGTTCGGCGTGTGATAAATGTTGACTCAAGCCAACCATTACAGCATCATAATAAGCTTTATAAGATACTTGCTTCTTTGCGCCAAAAGGTTTAAATAAAGTTTCTTCGTAGAGTTGATTAGCTAACTCGATAGTTTCTAAAAAAATCTCTCTTAGCAATTCAATATCTTTATCGGAGAATTGGGTACTTTTTATCATATAAAAGTCTAGAAAATCTTCCATTTGACCGCGGAAATAATCCTTATTTCTCAGAGCAAAAAAACGTAGCACTAATTCAGCATCTTCCATTTTTTTGTAGAGATTATTTGTTTCCAAGTCGGGGCTATCATTTTCTTTAGGTATTCCCCAAGCTTCAGCAAATATAGGATTACGCGATAATTCAAGTAATAGCTCATCAAATTTTCCATGATACAAACAATGTCTTACTTCCTGTTTACTTAAATCTACTCCCCCTGTATTGATACGTTCAAAAGCAAGCTGTTTTAACAACATTGCTTCTTCAGGATCGGCTGTTGATTCTGTAACAATTGTAATAGTTGATATGGAACGACGGTCTATTCCTCTCTGAATTATTGAATCAAGTTCTTGATAAGTAAGTCCGTTTAATTCTGACCAAAATTCTAGTCCAGTTAACTTTAATTGATTGTCATAAAAATCTCTAATAGCCGTAATTCTCTGTTGACCATCTATAACTTCATAGGAATTATAACTTTGTTCATAAAGAATAATTGGAGGTACAGGTATATTAATCAGAAATGACTCAATTAAACGGGATTGCTTTTGTTTATCCCAACGGCTTCTTCTTTGATAAAATGGTCGTAAATCCATATATCCAGGTTTCTTTAATGCTTCTGCAAAACTCGGAAGTTTTTCCCGATTAATTTCAGTAAGTATTCTTTTTTCTCTCGAATGATATTTAGCAACAATATCAGTTGCATATTTCCCATTTTTGGTTTTTGTTGTAGCTTTTTCTTGCCACATCTTTTGTTCAATTGGTAATAGTGACATTTTTTTTCCTTAAATTTGAACTCTAATTTATGATTGTATAAGAATTTTTTTATTATGGTCAAAAGTTTAAAGGTTTAGTTTTACCTTCTTTAAACTCAGCGATCGCTTCTGAGGCAAGTTGGGCGAGTTGGTCTTGAGAATTAGCAAAATTTTCTGCCCATCTTTTCTCATCTTGCTTATTGTTAATGCTCAGGTATCCTACTGGACTCTTAATCCGTACATCCGTGCCATAATCCGTGTGAGCAGTCATAGTTTTTTTTGGTGATTATTTCTTATTAATTTAGCGGAGAAACAAAAATGATACAAGAGCAAATTTTTGAAGAAAGTAGTGGTAATGTATTTGCCGATATTGGTTTGGACGATGCAGACGAACTTTTTACACGAGGAAAAATAGGTATTCAGGTAATACGTTTTTTCAACAAACGTCATCTTAAACAGAATGAAATTAGTGAAATTCTGGGTATTTCTCCACAAGAAGTATCTCATTTGATGAACGGAGAATTTCAAAAGTTTAGTGAAGGGAAACTACTTGATTTTCTCAAACAACTTGATATAGAAATTACTTTACACCGTGTTTGAGAAGAAACCCAAGGCTGGAAAATCTGCATAGCGTTATGCGCCGAGCTAGGAGCTGTGATATCATGTCCGGATAATAGCGTGATGAAAAAACTTATCCTCTTGCTTAAACAGTAAATCTCTCTATTTTCCCTGCTCCCCTACTCCCCTACTCCTCTGCTCCCCCGCTCCCCTACTATCTTAATTATAAGTATTCAACCGGACATGATATGACTTAACGGTGAGAGTGTCAAGAACATTATACTGTATTAACTCTACTTAATTAATTAGGAGAATTATAAGGATGTCCAAGACTGCTATCCAAGAAAAAAGGCTCACACTGGATGAATTTTTGTCATCCCCTTTAGCTAGTGAAAAGTATGAATATTTCGATGGAGAATTAATTCAAAAAATGTCACCCAAACGTTCTCATTCCCGTGTAACACTTGCTTTATCCTCAATTCTTGAAGATTGGAATCAAGATAAAGGGGAAGTTGGTATCGAATGGTGTGTTCGCTTAAAACGAGATGACAAAGATTGGTGTCCGATTCCAGACTTACTCTATATATCTTATGATAAGTTAGGGGATATTGAATTAGAAGATGATGCTTGCCCCATTCCCCCTGAATTAGTCATAGAAATTATATCACCTGCTCAATCTTTTAGTAACCTTAGTGAGAAAGCGGAAGCTTATCTAAAAGCAGGGGTATCCCTTGTTTGGTTAATTGATACAAAGGTTAAGAAAATCACCGTTTTTTATCCAGATTCTCCTCCACAAACGAAGCAAGGGGAAGATAGTTTAGGGAATGATTTATTACCTGAGTTAAGTTTAACTCCTCTGCAAATTTTCCAGAAAGCAAAGTTAATTTAGCTGTGAATGTAAGGGGAAATGACATCCGTCTCCGGTGTGTCTTCCCCCCACCAACCAATTTTTTTCAGCAGCTCCTAATTAGGGTAAGCATTGCGTACCCTAAAACCCTAAAGTCACATACTATTTCACAACCAACGTTGCTGTTGCCGATCGCCCAAATTCTTCGGGTGCATATTGTAACTTTGCTTCTGCTCCAGGCCATATAAATGTTCCGGGAGTAACAGACCTGACTAAATAATGTAAGCTATACACTCCTGGGTTTAAACGGTCTGCATAAGCTTCTACTCGATCGCGATATATCTGTTGATATCCTATTTGCCAACTATCTGCTTTTGCTTTGACAGCGGAAGTGGCGGTTTGGAAACTGGTGTCAACTGCTTCTAAACCTGCTGGCAGTGGGTCACGAATAATCACATGGTCTACGGGGCGGTCTGTTATAACCTCAATGCCAATATCAAAGACTTGCCCTGCACTGACATCTAATGGTGACGCCACTTCAGATAGATCCATGCGTTGCAAAACGGACGTTTCATGCAACGTTCCTACGGCATTTGCCAGACGAATTTCCCGTGCTACTCGCAAACCGTTATACTTTCCTGGTTTGTTTCCTGGGAGGCGATAACTGTATTCGACTAAATAGTGTAGTTTGCCTTCTCCAGATTTTTCCAAGACTAAATCTGATTCTCCTTTTGGCAACCCATCCATTGCTACATTTAAAGATAGATTCGGATTTTCATAACCTTGAAAACGGGCAGCATCTAATTGTTTGCCTGATAATTTGGCGGTGGCGACGAAATTCGGTGGAGCTGGTTGGGTGTTGCTATAAGTAACCAATGCTTTCAATGCTTCGGCGTTATCATAGGTTGTGCGCCAGGTGCCATCCCGTCGGAGGTTGAGCAGACTTTGTAATAGTCGGTCTAATACTTCTGGTTTGGCGTCGCGGGTAATAAATAGTCGCAATGCTTGAGCTTGAGCAGCGGTAGTCGAATTCATCCATCCCCAGGTTGGCGGTATATTCAATGTGGCACTACGTCCGGTTTCATAGACGCTTTCCTGAATTTCCTTAAACATTTCTGCTGACTGGGTGCGCCATTTTGGGAAGGTAGATATATAGCGCGCTAGTTTTATTTGGTCTACCTGAGATAATTTCTCCCGTTGTTGATAAATATCTGACAGGAAGCTATTGCGGGTGTCGCCTAATTCTGACAATGCCATTAAAACATCTAAGCGCACTTGATTTTTACAAAGTTGTTCGCTGCAATATTCATCTTTGCCTGGGTCTGCCAAAATGTTGTTTAAGTAATTCCGTAGACTACTTACCATTTCCTCATTTACTAAATCTGGAAATGCTTTTTTTGCTTGGGCGATCGCTTCTGCTGCATAGGGTGTTAGATAAGGATTGGATTTTTCCCATCCTGGATAATAACCAAAACCTCCGTCTGGCAGTTGCAACTTTTCTAATTTTTCTAATGCTTGTTTTGCCTGTTGTTCTGGGTTGAAGTCTACAAATGCTTGCTCGTATTTCTCACCCAATATTTGGAGGTTCGAGGCGATCGCTAATTGACTGGCGGTAGGCTCTAAAAATGGTAATTGGTCTTTTTTCAACACTGCTTTTGCGGGGGCTGTAATTTCTGGTATTAATGTACTTGCCATGGAAATTTCTAGACCTCCCACATCTGGCATTACATTCTCTGTAATATTCAGTGGAATTTGTATTTGAGAGTCAGTTGTTCCAGACTCTACAACACTTTCACTTGCTGCCAAGGACTGCACGGGTAATGAAATTTCAAACCCATCTGTGTTTCGGTTATTCAGGTCAGTGGTAAATTGCACTTTTGCCTCACCCGCTTGTTTTGCCTCCATTGGGAAACGGTAAGCGTTGGTACCTGAGTCTGTGCTGGTTTGAAAAATTTGGGTAGTTTGGGAATTTTCGGCAAACAAAATATTCTGACTAACTTCCCCATCTATTTTCAGATTTCCTTTTTTGCCAGTATTATTCGTAACTGTTACGCCACCCTCAAATTTATCGCCGATACGAGCAAACTGAGGCAACACTGGGTTTAACATTAATGGTTGAGTCGTCACAAAAGTTGCTTCCCCGTTGCCAAAATGCAAATTCCCATCTGTGGCAACAGTCATTACGCGCCAAGTTGTCAGATCGTCTGGCATTTTAAAAGTTACTGTTGCCTTACCGTTATTATCTGTAATTACAGAACCGTTGTAATAAGCTAAAGATTGAAAGTCTGTACGAATGCGGGTGCTAGATGCAGCAGATGATATGCCGCCACCATAACCCCAACCTTTTCTCAGAGCGGATGACATGGCCTCCATTTGTACTTCGGGACGGTTATCGTTGAAAGTGGTTGATATTGGTTGTTCAGCGTAGACGGTTTCGACTAAGTCTGGGGGACGATGACCGCTTAGTTGCAAGACCGCTTCATTTACGACCATCACTATAAACTGACCTTTAGTGGGTTGCCCTTGATTATTTTTAACTGCCAATTCCACAGTCTGCATAGTTCCCGGTTGCGCTTCCGGACGTTGGGGTGTGACTTCTACATTTAAGTATTTGTCTGCCAAATTAATTTTGAATGGAGTAAAACCAACTTTCATCAAATTTTCCACAGTTCCCGGTTCCACTTCTGCGAGTGGTTGACCTTGCCGCACTAATACTGCTTCTACCGCAGCATTGGGTAACATATCTTCTGTCACTTGAAACTGAATTTCTGGCGCGCCACCTGTAACTTTGATGATTTTTTCATACAGTGGTTTGTCACGGACGACGGCAAAATATAATTCCCCTTCTGGATAGGGTGACTGAATTAAAGCGGTTGCTGTTTCTCCTGGTTTGTAGGTGTCTTTGTCGAGTTTAATTTCTAGACGGTCTTCGTTGCGACCTCCCCAATAAACGCGGTTTGCTCCGGTTGCCCAAATCTGAATATCGGTGCCAGTAATGTCATTTTCAGCATTGGCAAAATTAGCCCGGATGCGATAACTACCAGACTCTGGTGGAGTGAGGTTGACGGTTTTGGGTTTATTGCCACTTCTGACTTTCTGGCTCGCAACAGTTTTATATTCGACTTGATATTTGGGGTTGCGACTACCTGCCACTACCTGAGTAACACTACTATATTCCATTTGTTGTAATTCCAGTTGAATATTTTCTCCAGAAAGTGGTTTTCCTTGAGGGTCGGTGACAATAACTTCTACCGGAAACTTTTTATTAGCATCGGCAACAAATTTACTTTTTAGACCTATTAATTTGTTACTTGGTAGAGCGGTAAAAGTTTGAGTATCTGCCACAGAAAGATTAGATATATCTGTCACTTCCACATCTACTCGATAAGTCATTGGGTAAGGCAAGTCTTTTCCGACAGTAAATATTTGATTATCCTCACCTTGATTATCTAACACCACATTTTTTTCCAATACATTATTAGGAATAGTCGGCGTTTCTTCCGGCCAAAACCATTGACGACCAAAGTCAAATTCTTGCCAATTTTCAGGAGTAAATTCTGTCTTTTGACGAGTCACATAATATTTAGCCTTTGCTCCTTGTACTGGAGAACCAAACAAATAATTACTTTCAGCTTCCGCCACTATTTGTTCATTAATCAAAGCAATTTCTTGATTCAGTTTTAGGTCTACTTGAAAATTAGGTGGTTTAAATTCAGCAACGCGAAATTGTCCGTAAAATTCTATGCCATTTTCTCCCTTAGCTTCCACATTGTAATAACCCAATGACTGATTATTATCTAGAGGAATTTCTAGAGAGAAAGTACCAAATTCATTAGTAGTCTGAGTACCTAAATTTGTCTTATTTCCATCTGGATTATTTATAGTTACTTGATAATCCATATTTTCCGCTTGTTTCAAGTTACCATTTTCCAAATAATAAGCAGCTCCAGTCAACCAAACCTTTTCCCCTGGTTGATAAAGTTCTCTATCAGAAAAAATAGTACCCCGCGATTCAGCCTTGCCACTATCCCAACCAGAATAAATCCCATAACCATAAGTACCGCTATATTCTTTCGTTCTGGCAAAAGCCCAATCTTCCTTTTCTTTGGCAATTACTAATAATTCCGGTGCTTGGGAAAAACGCCGACCATTCATACATTTTTGTAAGTCGGTCTTAGTCAAACTTAGCAAACCATTTTCATCGGTTTTTCCCGTGGCACAAGCAGTAGGTTTAGGCTGAGATTTAGCATTTAATTGAGATTGATAAATTTCCACATCCGTCACAACTGGCGCACCATCATCCAAATGATTTACCCGAATAATTCCCGACTCTGGAAACCACTGAGCAAATACTCCCAAATTAGTCAGTTGTACCAATCCATAAAATCTCGGTTCCTGCCATTTTGTCTCGCCGTTTTGTACATAAGAACTCGTCCGTGCTTTTACTCCATAAGCCAACATTCCTGTCTGACCGCCGAGTTGTTCTCTGAGGGGAACTGCTACTTCTTGAATCTGATTTTTTTCTCCAGAAACAGGATAATTTTTCCACTTTTCATTTGCTGGTAATAAATTTTTTCTATCTCTTCTAGGATAAGCCGATTCTGCGTAAACCAAATCTGTTGGTTGAACAACTTGATAAGCCGCTTTGTATTCCGAATCTGGCAAATTTACTGTAGAAATATTCAGTTGTAAATCCTGACTAGCAGGAAAAATATTTAAACCAGCAGGTACAGAAAGATTTCCGACTAAATCCCCTGTTTGATAATTTAAAACAACAGGCTTTCCTAATACTTCCCCGAATTTATCTTTGATATTAGCGCCGATAGTAATTGTATAATTTGTATCGGGTTCTAACGCCCAAGGATTGAGACTAACAATATTATAGTCATCATAAGCTTGAATCAGATTTTTTGTCTCTTTTGGTTGTGGTTCAATAGTAATATTTTCTAATGCTGATTCAGGTACAACACCATGATTAAATTCCAACAAGGGATTACCTTTAACAAACCTGCCGCCACCCTGGGAAAATTTCAGTTCAGAAAATTCAAAAGCAGAATAAGTTTCTACTTCACTGACAAAAGGTGTTTGACTGGGTAAATTACCTTTTACAGGTTGAATTCCCGAGTCAAATTCCAGGCGATATTTAGTACCCTTTTCTAGAGTAGTTTGAGGAGCGATCGAATAATTCCACTGACGGAATGAAGAATCAAATTCTTCTGTAACAACTTCTTCTTCCTCCCCATTAGTTTCCAATGTTTCTAAACTAACTGTCAAAGGTAAACTTTCTGTTTCTCCCTCTGGTAAAAATTTTAAATTTTTCTCAATTGAATCTACATCCAACTCCACATTGGAAGTAAATTTTAACGTCGGATTTATATCAATTGGTTGTGGTGTTCTATTTTGCTGCTTAGTAGTTGGTAAATTTGTTAATTTAACTGGTTCAGTATTAAAAGTCCAAGCAAAATATTCATTTAATTGATGATTTTTAAGGTCGGATAAACCAGCCTTCAAAGTAACCTTTACTCTCGTAGACTTTGGCAAAGCTTCAGCAGGTTGAAAACCAACCATTTTCGGAGTCAAAAATCGGAATTGACCAGGTAATTCTGGGAAAATTTCAAACTTTTTAAGTTTCTCCTGTTGTTCTGGAGAATCCAAAGCTTCCAAAGGAATTAAAGGTTCTTTAAACCGAATCCGAATTTGACTTAAAAGTTCTGCTTCTCCCGTCGGACTAATTTGTTCTATCCACTCCGGTAGTGGAGGAGTAATTATGAGGTCTACCATAGGTAATTTTGCCTGTTTTGAACTTGTGTTAAAAAAACCACAAGCTGCAATGGCAAAAGCTAGGAATAATCCTAGTAAAAAATGTTTCCAATATTTGAACACCATATTTGTTTGATTTGAGGATAATTTTTAACTACAATTATTAGAGGTTTATTTCCTGAATAAAATAGATAAGTTCATCTATTTATGGTACATGATTATATCTCTAAAAATTGAAATTGACAATTTAAACTTTGTAATATTTTTGTATATTTTATTAAGAAAAAGCCTTGATGAGTTAGTTCAGGAATAAATCCTTAAAAGCCTTAACTTCAGCAATATTTGATTCAAATGATTTAATCAAGCAATACCAGCAAATTATACAGAACAAGAAAAAGAGCTTTGGGAAGTTAGAGACCTAAACCTGATCGACATTCTATTTTTCTAGTACTTATGAAAATCTTTAAGTAAACGATGGGATAAAATATAGGAGAAGATTTATAGTTGAAGAAGGAAGAAAAAAGAAGGAAGAAGGAAGAAGGAAAAAGGAAGAAAAAATGGATGGGGATTAAAGCAAAAATAAAAAGATAAAAACACATCAACTAGATTTTCTTGCTAATTTTTATGCTTCATAGTAAGATTTATAAATAAATTTATCTATCTCATCTGCTTGAAATTAGATATGAAAGCCAACGAAGTTAATCTCCATAGATTTCTCTCTCAAAATGATACACAATTTGTTATCCCAATTTATCAAAGAAATTATGATTGGGGTTCTGCTCAATGTAAACAACTGTTAGATGATATTTTTGAACTTGGCGAAAAAGAAAAACTAAATGCTCACTTTATTGGAAGTATTGTTTATATACATGATGATATTTACTCAGTTTCAGGAATCAGGGAACTAACTATTATTGATGGGCAACAACGTTTAACCACTGTCACTTTAATTTATTTAGTTCTTTACAGATTAGCAAAAGAATTGCAGAAGGAAGCTTTAGCTAATCGGATAAATAAAACATACCTAATTAATGAATTTGCTCAGGATGAAGAAAAATTAAAATTAAGACCAACAGAAAATAATGAGAAAATTTTAAAATATCTATTAGATACTGAAAATCAAGAATAATACTCAGACTTCTCACGCTTAGTTGATAATTTCAACTACTTTCGCTCTAGAATATCTGAAGAAAACTATGAAATTATACAGACAGGATTGAATAAATTAATGTTTGTGGAAATATCTCTAGAAAGGGGAAAAGACGACCCCCAGAGAATATTTGAAAGTCTGAATTCCACAGGTCTTGAATTATCTCAATCAGATTTAATCAGAAACTATATATTAATGGGTCTTAAAACTAAATCGCAAGAAAAGATTTACAGAAATTATTGGGAATATATTGAAAAAAATGCCAGAGATGAATCCAAAAATTCTAGTAAAGTTTCTGACTACATTCGAGATTATTTAACCCTTAAAAATAAGAAAATTCCCAACAAAAATAAAGTTTATCAAGAGTTTAAATTAAAATACCCAATATCAACAACCGTTGAAGATGTAGAAAATAATCTGAAGCCTATCAAAAAATTTGCCAAATACTATCACAAGTTAGTAAATCCTATTCATGAGCCAGATCGAGAAATTAGATTACAATTAGAATATATTAATCGCTTAGAAATTAATGTTACTTATCCATTTATGTTGAAAGTATATGATGACTATTCCAGCCGTTTAATATCTAAACAAACATTTGTTGATGTATTAGAATTAATTCAATCATTTACATGGAGAAGATTTATTGTTGGATTAGCACCTAATTCACTTAATAAAATTTTTATGCGCCTTTATGAAGATGTCAATCCAGGAGATTATTTAACTTCTATTCAATCAGCCTTGATTAATAAAAAAGGCAACCAAAGATTTCCTAGAAATCATGAAGTAATAAATGCTCTTCGAGAAAAAGATATGTATGGCATAAAGGCAAAAAACAGAATTTATTGCTTAGAGCGATTAGAAAATTATCAAAATAAGGAACCTGTCAAAATTGAAGAAAATAATGACATTACTATAGAACATATATTTCCTCAAAATCCTGACCCACAGTGGGAAGCCGAATTAGGAACGGAAGAATTTAATTCGATTAAAGATAATTATTTGAATATTATTGCTAATTTAACTCTTTCTGGCAATAATGGTAAGTTAGGAAATAAAACATTTACTTCTAAAAGAGATATGAATATAGATGGCAAAGAGCAAGGTTATAAATATAGTAGACTTTGGTTGAATCGCTATTTAAGCGAAATAGATAAATGGGGAAAAGAAGAAATTGAAGAGAGATTAAAAATAATCGCTGAAAGATTTTTGCAAGTATGGTCATTTCCAGAAATTAAAACTAAAACTGAAATAGATTTTAATGAGGTTAGTATTTTTGATGCCGAAGAACCTACTGGTAAAAAGTTAGAGTACGCTATCTTTTTTGATAATAAAGAAGTGCAAAGTCAGTATGACCGAGAATTTAGCCAGCGAATGTTTATCTATAACTATCGAGCTTTTGACCTTTACCATAAACCAGTAATTAGTTTAGCTATACTTGGAGATGAAAACCCATCTTGGCGACCAAATTTCTATGAATATGGTTTAGGAAACAGTCAAATGAGATTGGATTTTGCCATAGTCAAACTATTAGATTATCAATGAGAGGAATTAGAATCGAATAATAATCCATTTGCTATGATAGTAATGGCACATTTGAAAACTAAGAGTACCACAAGTAACCTTACAGAAAGAGAGCAATGGAAATAAGAATTAGTTAGAAGTTTATACGAAAAGGGTTTAACCAAGCTCGATATTATCAATTTGTTTAAATTCATTGATAAAATGATGACATTACCCCCAGAATTAGAATCAAGCTTTCAAAGCAAAATTAATCAATATGAGGAGGAACAAAGAGTGGAATTTTTAAGCACTATCGAAGAATTGGCTATAGAAAGAGGTCAAGAAATAGGTCAAGAAATAGGAGCAAAAGCAACTTGCAGACAAAATATTCTTGATTTGCTGGAAAAACGCTTTAATAGTTTGCCAGAAACTCTGGTAAAAGCTGTTAATGAAATTAATGACTTATATCATGTTCCCCCTCCGGGGGAGCTACGCTAACGGTTGAATACTTATAAATGACTGTTGTGAGTCCTCAGGAGTCAG